>JAQYVK010000526.1 GCA_030145585.1 Desulfatiglandales bacterium
ATCTTAAAAAAGATATTGCTTTCCGTCTTCAACATGGCCGAACCTCCCTCCGATCTCTAAAAGATTTCGACAGTTTCATTCGTTGCCTATTGGAAGCTGCTAAGAAGACAATATTTTAAACTAATTATATGGGAAATTTAATATTTTGTCAAATATAACCCTAATGTTGCAATAAATAAGGTGAACAGTAAACGGTGAATGGTGAGCGGTTCTTTACTCTTTGACTTTTAGACCTTTCGACTCTTAGACCTCTTGCCTTTAACGCTATGCCCTCTGCGCTCTGCGCTATGCGAGCTCCATCTGTTCACAGACCTGTTCGGCAAAACGGGAGCAAGGGATCTCTTCAGCCCCCTCCATCAAGCGGGCGAGATCATAGGTGACCTTTTTCCCGGCAATGGCTTTTTCTATACCCTTTTCGATGAGTATGGCTGCCTCGGACCAACCCATGTGATCCAACATCATGGCGCCGCTGAGGATAAGCGAGGTGGGGTTTACTTTGTCCAAACCGGCGTATTTGGGGGCGGTCCCATGGGTGGCTTCGAAGATAGCGTACCCTTTTTGATAATTGATATTCGCTCCCGGGGCCATGCCGACCCCTCCGACCTGTGCTGCCAGGGCGTCCGATATATAATCCCCGTTCAGGTTCATCGTAGCGATGACGTCGAAATCTTCCGGCCGGGTCAGGGCTTGCTGGAAAAAGATGTCCGCTATGGTATCCTTGATCAGGACTTTAGAGGCGGGCGGGGTCCCCTCCACATCTTCCCAGGAAATGGTCCTATCGGGATAAGCCTCTTTGGCCAGTTCGTATCCCCAATTCCGAAAGGCCCCTTCGGTAAATTTTTGAATGTTTCCCTTGTGAACCAAAGTCACACTCCGGCGCTGATGTTCAAGGGCAAATTCAATCGCCGCTCGAATGAGTCGGTCGCTACCGGTCTTACTGATCGGTTTGATCCCAATGGCGGAGTCGGAACGGATATGCCAGCCGTAGGTCTCAGATAGATGGTGCAAAAGAGCCAGAGTCTCTTCAGCTCCCGACTCCAACTCCAAGCCCGCATAAACATCTTCCGTGTTTTCACGAAAGACCACCATCTCCACCTTTTGGGGCTCCTTGACAGGACTGGGTGCGCCTTTGAAATATCGTATGGGCCTGACACAGGCATAGAGATCGAGTTTTTGTCTCAGTGTCACATTGAGGCTCCTGATCCCCTTGCCGACAGGCGTGGTCAAAGGCCCTTTGATGCCCACCCTGAATTCCCGAAATGCATCGAGTGTGTCCTGGGGAAGCCATTGTTCAGTTTGTTTAAAGGCCTTCTCTCCTGCCAGGACCTCTTTCCAAATGATTTGGCGCCTCTCCTGCCAACATTTCTTTATGGCTCCGTCAATCACCATGACCGCGGCCCGCCAGATATCAGGACCGATACCGTCCCCCTCGATATAGGGCACAATGGGTCTGTCGGGAACCACGAGTTTTCCTTCTGAAAATGAAATTTTTTCGCCTGAATCCACGTTTTCTTATCCTCCCTGAAATCGTTAAATCTTGACTGAACAAAAACCGGGTGATGTAGCTGTCAGTTCCGAGGTCGTTAAGATTAACATTTAAAAAGCAGAGAATAACATGGTCAGCAGGATTGGTAAACCCATCTTTAATGTCTCATTTTATACCGTTACCTATGTGCCTTGAGAAAGTGTTACCTATATAGATTTATAGGTCCTGATCCCCATTAAGCTATTAGATGCAAGGCGCCGAGGAGCGACGACTGAGGCGTATGGATTAATACGCCGCAGGGAGGAGCGATCGAAAGCAACGCAGCAGATGATACCTTAATGGGGATCAGGGGTTGGTTGACAGTTTAATTGGATTAGACTACATGATTTGAGGAATTATTGATAGAATACAGCGCCAGCATATTAGATCGAAAGACGTGTGAATAGTGGAAATCACAGATACCCGAAAAAGATCTATTCATTCAATCGCAGGGGATTATTTCTCAAACCTTGGGAGGCACCTGCCCCAGCAATGCGCCAGTGATGAATTCTATTTCTTTCCACGGTCGGAGACCGCCAAATCCTATCTTAACCTTTTGGATGATTTGGACCCGGACAGAATCCAGAATCATGTTCAAACCGTTAAGACCCTTTTAGGTGAACTCCGGACAGGAGAGATGGAAGGCCTGGATGAGGAGATCGACAGTCAGCTGCTCCGACAAAGCATGCAGAGCTTCATCCGGGAATGGGAGGACACCAAGGTCTGGCAAAAAGACCCCACCCTCTATGTGAAAATCCCCCTCTTTGCCGTGGCGAGGGTTCTCATGGAAAAAGATAGGACACCGGTGCAGTTAAAAGAGGACCTCCTCGCACTTTTCGCCCAGATCCCGTCTTTTTTAGGGCGTGCGGTGAAAAATCTTGATTCGCCTCCCGAAATTTCCCTTGAGGTCGCCTTGAATATGACGCGGGATGCCACCCATTTCCATGAGCAGGATATCCGGGCCTTTATTGGGGAGACCTTAGAGGGGGATGAGGAGCTTACGACCAAGAACAAGGAAGTGTCCGGAGCTTGGGAGGAATATGGGAAGGCCCTAGCAACCCTCTCTCCTTCCCCAAGGTTTGCCGTGGGCCAGGACGTCCTCGAGGAAATTTTGTCTGTCAGTCTGGGCTATGATAGATCTCCTTCTGAAATCTTGAAGACGGCTCTCGCCGCTCATGATGAGACACAAGGAAAACTTCGCGCACTTAGGAAAAAGATAAACAGCCATGAGAGAACGCCCACTCCTGCTGAAACCAAATCAGACTTAACCTCCCCCGGAGGGGTCGTTCAATTGTATAGGGAGCAGGTGGAAGATCTGCGTCGCTTCTTTAACACCCAGGATTGCCTCCCCTTACCGGCTGAGGAAAAAGTCACGGTCCTCCAAACGCCCGTTTACCTTCAGTCGCTGAGGGCCACAGCCTCCTACAGTGCACCCTTGACCGGGGATCCCGGAGGCTCCGGTATATTCTATATTACTCCGGGAATAAGCGACCCTGAGATGATCATCGGCCATTGCCCATATTTATCAGCCCATGAGACCTATCCCGGACATCATTTGCTGGACTATTTCCGTATCCACCATCCCAACCCGGTTCGACGCCAGATCGAATCCCCGCTTTTCTACGAAGGTTGGGCTTGTTATGGGGAGCAGCTCCTGGATGAACTGGGATATGTCCAGGACCCGAGACGGCAGATTATCGGGCTAGAGCGTCAACTCTGGCGTGATCTGAGGGCCCAGCTGGATATAAAACTCCAGACCGGACAAATCGGCTTCGATCGGGCGGTCGAAGAAATCGAATCCCTTGGGTATTCCCGTCAGAGGGCTCAACGACAGGTCCGCCGGTTTTGCCTGACTCCGGGATATCAATTGTGCTATTTTGTAGGCATGAATGAAATCATGAAATTGAGGAAACAGGTTGAATCCCGGACAGGCACGAAAGGTTTCCATGAGAGCCTCCTAAAAGGAGGCGAGATTCCTTTTGATCTGGCTGAAAAGAATATCGAGGAGAAATTGCATGAAAAAAGTTAAGGGCTATCACGGAGAGTGGAACATGGGCAGTCCCGGTGGATGGGACTACCAGCGGATCGCACAAATTCTGGGAAAAATGGCATGGGATCTGATCAAGGAAAATGTAGAAACGGACGTTGATCTCGACTTTGAAGACCCCCTGATCAACGCCGTACCCGGGTTTGCCCGCATGATGTTGCGGGCCCACAAGAATCGCTACGGGGGAAACGCAGTTCATGCCGTGCTTCTGGCCGAGGCTGAGACCCTGGAGGTGGTGAAGGAAAATAAGAACCTGGTCGATTACCTGAACGGGTTGGATGGTGTGAAGGCCTCTCTTGCAGGCCCGGCACATCTGTCTTTAAAAAATGGGAAAGTCACCTGTAATGGCTCAGAGGCAACGGTTATTTTCATGGATTTTAACCTGAACACCTTGATCAAGATTGGACAGGATGAGGACATCAGACCAATAAAAGAGGCCATCAAACAGGGCATTCTTGTAAACCCCAAAGGTATGGAACCCATCGGCGCCAAAGGGGTATTTGAGGCGATTACTGAAGGATACCGCAACCAGCTGAGCGAGGATACCATAGGGCATACCCCCTGGACCCGGCAATTTTATCCTCATGCCACCACGGATCCCCAAGGGGAGCCTATTGAAGACCTCGTAACCTGGACGGAGACCCACTGGGAACATTTAGTGCTGAAACCGGCCCACGGGTACTCGGGTCATGGTATCTTTGTGGGTTATAAAGATAAGAATCCTAAGAAACAAATTCGACAGGCCATGGACGAGGGCGATTACATCGTTCAGCAGCTCGTCCCCCTGGAGCTATGGTCAGAGCTTAGCGCCTGGCCTGTCCTGGAAGATCAGTCCGTGATCCTGAAAGAATGGCAGACGGATTTCCGCTGCTTCATTACCGATGAAGGGCTTCAGGGTTTTCTGGCTCGGTTCGGTGGGGTCCCCACCAACGTGGGCTCAGGAGGAGGGATCCAGCCCATAGCCCTCTTAAAAGGGCCCCTGACTCCACGAGTAGCGGTGGACAGGATCAATCAAAATCTTCTGAAACTCGGTTACCAAACTTATGTGCAGATCCAGGATGAAATCAACAGGAAGGCGGTTGAATTGGGATTCACCTATCTCTTAGGCCCCATTATGATCACCCTCAGGCCAAGGATCCTGACGATGGATCATATAGAGGAGCTCCGACAATACACCCATCACCTCTGGCAGGATGCCCTCAAACTGGAGGCACTCTGGCGGGAAGGGAAACTGGACAATCTGGTAAGGATAGGAGCGGAAGAAAAAGAGCTGGCCTTTCAGCAACCGTGGCGCGGCAGCCCTGCACTTATGGTCTCAGACGGTTTGTTTAGCTTCGGTGCGGACCTAATAAATGGGGGAGATTAAATGGGAGAGGTCAATCCAGATTGGTGGAAACGGATATTCGACGAAACCTATTTGATTACCGACGCCCGATCGGTCTGTGACGAGCATTTGACTGCTAAAGAGGTGGATTTCCTTGAGCAGGCCCTGAATCTTGACAGATCCTGGCCTATACTGGACCTCTGCGGAGGACAAGGCCGACATTCTTTGGAACTATCACGCAGGGGCTTTCAGGATGTGACTGTTCTGGATTATTCAGAGGTCCTGATCAAAGTGGGAAAAGAAAAAGCAGAAACAGATGGTCTCAGCACCCGCTTTATCCGCAGTGATGCCAGGGATACGAATCTCCCTGACGGATGTGTCCGGATCGTCATTGTCATGGCCAGTTCTTTTGGTTATTTTGTCCAAAAGGGGGAGGATGAAAAGATTCTTCATGAAGTGTATCGTCTACTCATGCCCATGGGAAAACTCCTATTGGACCTCCCTGACAAGGCTCATGTCTATGAAAACTTTATCCCTCAATCGTGGCATGAGGCGAGTGAGGATATCGTGGTGTGCCGACAAAGGCGCTTGGCCGATGAGGCCCTTTATTGCCGAGAGATGGTTATTTCTAAAACAAAAGGTCTTATCCGGGATGAGACTTATCGTATCAAGCTCTATAGTCGGGAGAGAATCGAGACCATGTTGACATCGGTCGGTTTTGGGAGCATTTTGATCCAAAAAGATGGGCCGACCCATGATAAAAACGGAGATTATGGGTGCATGACCGACCGGATGATCGTCTTCGCACAAAAGGATGGCGAGGGGTTTTTAAAAAAAGGCTTGACATAACAAATTTACAGCATTACTCTGTTCCATTACACAATAGATATTCGGACCAATAAAATCATGATAAGCCAAGTTCACAATATTATCGTCATTATCAGCGCAATAGGGATACCTGTATTCCTATTGCTCCTACTCCTTGGGGTCGTAAGACCTAAACACCCGGGCCTGATAATGACATAGTGAACCAAGCAACTTCTTTAAAATCCGTTATCAGGCCCCCTGGTAACGGATTTTTTTTTATGTAGACGGAGAAAACCATGACGAAACAGATCACCCTTTATGATACCACCCTTAGAGACGGCACCCAGGGAGAACAGGTCAATCTTTCAGCAGAGGACAAGCTCAGGATTGCTCACAAGCTGGATGAATTTGGAATCCAATATGTGGAAGGGGGATGGCCGGGCTCTAATCCGAAAGACGCACGGTTCTTTGAAATGGCCCGGAAAGCAACCTTTCAGAACACACGGCTGACTGCCTTTGGGAGCACCCGTCGTGGTCAAGTCCTGCCGGAGGAGGACCAGAATATCAAGGCCCTTCTTAAGACGGAAGTGGAGACCATGACCATTTTCGGAAAGAGCTGGGACCTGCATGCCTCAGAGATCCTCGGCGTCTCTCTGGATGAAAACCTGGCCATGATCGAGGATACCGTCGCCTTCTTGAAAAAGAGGGATAGGGAGGTGATCTATGATGCAGAGCATTTTTTTGATGGATACAAGCATAACCCGGATTATGCCCTCAAAACCGTGAAAACGGCCGCGAACGGCGGGGCGGATGTGATTGTTTTTTGCGACACCAACGGCGGCACCATGACCCATGACGTCGAGCGCATCATGGGGGAGGTTATGCCACACCTGACCGCGTCGACGGGAATCCATGTCCACAACGATTGCGGTTTGGCCCTGGCCAACTCCCTGGCTGCGGTTCAGGCAGGTGTCAAGATGGTTCAGGGAACCATCAACGGTTATGGTGAGCGCTGCGGGAATGTCGATCTGATAGCTGTGCTGGGGAACCTTCAGCTCAAAATGGGTTATTCATGCATTGCTCCGGAGGCCCTTAAAAGAATGACCGAACTTTCCCGTTATGTGAGCGAGGTGGCCAATATGCTACCGTCGAAGGACCGACCCTTTGTGGGAAAAAGCGCTTTTACACACAAGGGGGGGGTCCATGTAAGCGCCATCCAGAAAAATCCCACCGCCTACGAACACATGGAACCTGAGGAGGTAGGCAATAAACGGCGGGTCCTGGTTTCAGACCTTTCGGGCAAGAGCAACATCGATTACAAGACCCGGGAGATGGATATCAAACTTGGCGGGAACGGGTATGACAACAAGAAGATCGTGCAAGAAATCAAACGCCTTGAGGATCAAGGCTATCAATTTGATGCAGCCGAAGGGTCACTGGAGCTGCTGATCAAAAAAGTGACGGGACAATTCGAAGAACCCTTTACCCTGGAGTCCTTCCGGGTCACCATCGAAAAAAACAGATCCGGAGCAAGCACCTCCCAAGCCACTGTTAAAATATCCGTGGGAGATGAGCATGAGATCACAGCGGCCGAAGGAGACGGACCGGTGAATGCCCTTGACAATGCACTACGAAAGGCTCTAAATAAATTCTTTCCCCAAATCAATGAAATGGGCCTCGTGGATTTTAAGGTCCGAGTGATCGAAGGCAGTGACGGGACCGGGGCAAAGGTCAGGGTACAAATGCAGTCCAGGGACGCCCGAGAGATCTGGTCCACCATAGGGGTGTCGGAAAATATCATTGAAGCGAGTTGGCAGGCGCTTGTGGATAGTGTTCAGTACAAGCTTTCAAGAGAATTGAACGGAAAAGACGAGAAGCACAGTAACCACCCTTCGAAAGAGGAGAAAACCACCGCAGATTCCCCTGAATCAGGGGAACTGCGGAGAGTCCTTGAGGGATAACCTCCACACTGAATCGAGAAGCTGACTATTAAATATAAAGAAAAGCATCAAATGGAGGATATTCCAAAATGGACCGAATTATAGTTTTTGATACAACCTTGAGGGATGGCGAGCAGTCTCCGGGGGCGAGCATGAACGCCGCAGAGAAACTGCGCCTGGCCATCAAGTTGGAAACATTGGGCGTGGATGCCATTGAGGCGGGTTTCCCGGCCGCATCTCCGGGGGATTTCGACGCGGTCAAGATGGTTGCCGGCAAGATTCGAAACGCCCAGGTAACCGCTCTGGCAAGGGCCTCGAAAGAGGATATCGATAGTGCGTGGGGGGCTATAAAGGAGGCTGCCCACCCGAGAATCCATACCTTTATTGCCACTTCCGATATCCATCTGGAACACAAACTGAAAATGAACCGTGATGAGGTGATAAAAGCGGCGATTGAGGCCGTCAGTTACGCCAAATCCTTCACAGACAATGTGGAGTTTTCGGCCGAAGACGGATCGAGAAGCGATCGTGACTTCCTCTGCCGTATGTTTGAAGCGGCCATCGAGGCTGGGGCAACAACCGTGAACCTCCCGGATACGGTCGGATACGCCATGCCGGATGAGTTCGGCCAGTTGGTTGCCTATGTCCGTGAACATACCCCCAACATCAACAAGGCGGTTTTGAGTGTTCACTGCCACAACGATCTGGGCCTGGCGACGGCAAACACTTTATCAGGACTCAAGGCTGGGGCGCGTCAGGTGGAGGTGACCATCAACGGGATCGGTGAGCGGGCGGGAAACACCTCTCTCGAAGAGGTCGTCATGGGCCTTTATACCCGCAGGGACCATCTTGGACTGGAAAGCAGTATCGACACCCGGGAGATCCACCCTGCGAGCCGATTGGTGAGTATGGTGACGGGGATTGTAGTACAACCCAACAAAGCGGTTGTGGGTGCCAATGCCTTTGCTCATGAAGCGGGGATCCATCAGGACGGGGTCCTGAAAAACAAGATGACCTATGAAATCATGGAGCCGGAGACGGTAGGGTTGACAAGCAATCGTTTGGTGCTTGGAAAGCATTCGGGAAGGCATGCCTTCAAACAAAGACTCACCGAACTGGGCTATGAGCTCGAAGAAAATGATCTCAACCGTGTTTTTGGGAAATTTAAAGAGCTGGCGGACAAGCGGAAGGAGATCCTTGACGAGGATATCGAGGTCCTGATCGCCGAGGAAATCCTGAGGGTCCCGGACACATTCAAATTGGATTATCTTAACGTGGTCAGCGGTACCGTTGCTGTTCCGACCGCCACCGTGAAACTCATTATCGATGGACAAGTGGCTCAGAATGCGGGTTTCGGCATCGGTCCCATTGATGCCACGTTCAATACCATTGCCAAAATGACCAAGACCCGCTCAAAGCTTCTTCGTTTCTCGATCAACGCGATCAGCGGCGGGACGGATGCGCAGGGAGAGGTGACCGTGCGCCTACAAGAGAATGGTCTAATCGCCCTTGGCAAAGGGGCTGATCCGGACATTTTTACCGCCAGCGCGAAGGCCTATATCAACGGGCTCAATCGGCTCGAGTATCTGAAAAAGAATCCTTCCCTCGCCCCTGAGGAGAGGAGTCTCTAATCAATAACAACCACACAGGGGAAGATAGGAATTAAGATGACAAACCCAATGACCATAACGGAAAAGATATTGGCCGCCCACGCGGATAGAGATTGGGTGAGCCCGGGAGACCTGATCAAAGTTCAGGTGGATCTTGCCCTGGCCAATGATATTACGGCACCCCTTGCGATCCAGGTATTTTATGAAATAGGGAAGGAGGGGGTTTTTGATCCTGAAAAAATCGTCTTGGTGGCAGACCATTTCGTACCCAATAAAGATATCCCTTCAGCCCGACAGGTAAAGCTGATGCGAGAATTTGCCCTCAAACAGGGGCTTCGGCATTTCCTGGAATTGAGGGATGGGGGCATCGAGCATGTGATCCTTCCGGAGAAGGGCATGGTGGTGCCGGGGGATCTGGTCATCGGGGCGGACAGCCACACCTGTACTTACGGGGCCCTTGGGGCCTTTTCTACGGGGGTGGGAAGCACCGATCTTGGGGTCATCATGGCCACAGGAAAGTCCTGGCTAAAGGTCCCGCCTACCATAAAACTGGTGTTCGAAGGGGAGTTGATGCATTGGGTGGGTGGAAAGGATCTTATCCTTTTTACCATAGGGGAATTGGGTGTGGAAGGAGCCACATATAAAACCCTGGAGTTTTCCGGAGAGGTCATAAAAACGCTTCCCATGGATCAACGATTGACCATGGCCAATATGGCCGTTGAGGCGGGAGCCAAAAACGGGATCATTGAACCGGATGAAATAACGGAAGCCTACATCGCCCCCAGAACGGAGCGGAAGCCAACTATCCTGAAGAGTGATGAGGACGCCTCTTATGAAAAAGTCCTGCATTTTAACGTTGACGGGCTCGAGCCCCAGGTGGCATGCCCCCACTCACCCGACAACGTGCGGCCCATATCAAAGGTCGACCAAATCCCCCTTGACCAGGTCGTGATAGGGTCTTGTACCAATGGTCGGTTTACGGACCTGGAGGAGGCCGCGGGAATTTTAAAAGGCCGGTCAGCGGCCAAGGGTATCCAGCTAATCGTGATGCCCGGCTCGACTCTTATATACAAAGAGGCTATCCGGCAGGGGATATTGGAGACCCTAACGGAGGCGGGTGCAATCATCGGTCCCCCCTGTTGTGGTCCCTGCCTTGGCGGGCACATGGGGGTGCTTGCCGAAGGCGAGAGGGCCCTTTCCACGACCAACAGGAATTTTATCGGTCGAATGGGGGATCCAAAGAGTGAGGTATACCTGTCGAATCCGGCGATAGCGGCAGCGTCAGCTGTCCTCGGAAGGATCGGTTCCCCGGAAGAACTGTAGCGCAAAGCGCATAGAGCAGAGCGCATAGCGTAAACCTTTCAGCCGCATGCCTTGCACGCTATGCGCTATGCTCTATGCGCTTTGCGCGTCAACCGTTTACCAACTTTTATTTGGAGATAAAGACATGCAATATAAAGGAAGGGTATGGATATTTGGAGATCATGTGGATACGGATGCCATCATCCCTGCAAGGTTTCTTAATGTAACTGATAAGAAAGTGTTTTCTGAAAATTGTTTCGTCGATCTAAGGCCCGATTTTCATGGGGCTGTCGATCCCGGAGACATTATCGTAGGGGGGAGAAATTTCGGTTGTGGTTCGTCCAGAGAACATGCCCCTTTGGCTATTAAAGAGGCTGGGATCAGTGTAGTCGTTGCGAAGAGCTTCGCAAGAATATTTTACCGGAACGCCTTTAATATAGGCCTGCCCCTTTTGGAATCGGAAGAGGCTGCCGATGTCTTTTCAGAAAAAGATCGCGTCTTAGTTGATTTAGGGTCGGGTGAGATAAAGGACGAGGAAGATACGAAACGGGTTGTGGCGAAACCCATCCCTGATTTTATGATGGAGATTGTTCAGTCGGGAGGTCTCGTGACATACATCAAGGAGAAGGGTGACTTCTAATTAGTAAGATAGATAGGAGATGAAAACACGCTTTTTACATATTGATGATAGATCGCAGCCCAAAGAAGATAACCTGGAGTAATGGAGTGATGGAGTATTGGAATAATGGGAAAAACAAGAAAAACCAATACTACAGTACTTCGGAACTCTAAAAAAATACCGGTACCTGTTTCCTGTTTTATTACTCCGGCGACTATTTCCATCAAAGTGGTCATTCCGGCAAATCCGCCAGAGGCGGATAAAAGTCGTGGTTCGACAGGCTCACCACCCTGAGAGGCCGGTTGTAAAGGCTACTTTTCACAACCGGCAGTCGAAGGGGAATCCAGGCGGGCACTGGATGCCGAATCATGCTGACTGTAAGAAATTTAGCCTCTACAGTCAGCTACAAGTCCGGCATGACTGAGTAGCCTATTTTTTTGCTGGGCTGATAATAATGAAATCTTAAAAGATTTTTGTGGGCATTTTTAAGGAGAAGAGATGAAAAGTGATCAGGTAAAAAAGGGGATTGACAGGGCGCCGCATCGATCCCTTTTCAAGGCGATGGGTTATACGGACCGTGAGATGAGTCGGCCCCTGATAGGTATCGCCAATTCGGCGAATGAGATCATTCCCGGCCATATTCACTTGGACAAAATCGTGGATGCGGTGAAGGCGGGTGTATACATGGCCGGCGGTCTGCCCATAGCCTTCGGTACGATCGGTGTGTGTGACGGTATCGCCATGAATCATATAGGTATGAAATATTCTTTGGGAAGTCGTGAATTGATAGCGGACTCCGTGGAAGTCATGGCCAGGGCCCACGCCTTTGACGCCCTGGTGCTGGTGGTGAACTGTGACAAGATCGTACCGGGCATGCTCATGGCGGCCGCGAGGGTGGATATCCCAACCATCGTCATCAGTGGCGGCCCTATGTTGGCGGGAAGGCATCCGGAAAATCCGGATCGCCGGATAGATCTGATCACGGTATTTGAGTCTGTGGGCGCTGTTCATTCGGAAAAAATGACGGCCGAAACCCTCTCCGCCATTGAAGATGAAGCCTGTCCTACCTGTGGCTCATGCGCGGGGATGTTCACGGCCAACTCTATGAACTGCCTGACCGAAGCGATCGGCATGGCATTGCCGGGCAACGGCACCATTCCGGCTGTCATGGCGGCACGGATTCGCCTCGCCAAGGAGACGGGTGTCCAGATTATGGACCTTCTGGAAAGGGGCATTACCCCTGGAAAGATCATGAATGAAGAGGCCTTCACCAATGCCCTGACCGTGGATATGGCCTTGGGATGTTCCACCAACACAGTGCTCCATCTGTCGGCCATCGCGAGGGAAGCGGGCGTCCCATTCTCTCTAAAAAGAATCAACGAGATCAGCGAACGCACCCCAAACCTCTGTTCCCTGAGTCCGGCGGGAAAAGATCACGTGGAAGATCTGGATCGGGCAGGGGGAGTCCAAGCGGTATTGAAAGAACTGGCGGGGGCGGGCCTGATTAATGGGCAGTGCATAACCGCCTCCGGTAAAACCGTTGCGGAAAATACGGAACAAGCCATGATCAAAAACCGGGAGGTGATCAGAAGCATTAAGGATCCGTTCCATCCGGAAGGCGGTCTGGCCGTTTTGTATGGGAACCTGGCACCGGCGGGGTGTGTGGTCAAGCAGTCGGCCGTTTCCAAGGAAATGATGTCACATGAAGGGCCCGCCCGGGTCTTCGACTCGGAAGAAGAAGCGACGGACGCCATCATGAACCGCAGGATCAATCCGGGGGAGGTGCTGGTGATTCGCTACGAAGGTCCTAAAGGGGGACCCGGGATGCGCGAAATGCTCACGCCGACCGCCGCCATTGCCGGTATGGGCCTGGACGCACAAGTGGCACTGATTACGGACGGTCGGTTCTCGGGCGGCACGAGAGGGGCCTCCATCGGCCATGTCTCTCCGGAGGCAATGGAGGGAGGGCCTATTGCGGTTATCGAGAACGGAGATGTAATCAAGATAGACATCACCAACAAACAGATAGACGTCAAACTATCCGAAGGGGAAATTCAAAAACGTCTTTCCACTTGGAAGCCGGTGGCGCAGAGAATCACCTCCGGATACATGGAAAGATACGGACGAAGTGTCCTTTCTGCGAGCGAGGGAGCCGTATTTAAATCCGGCAATCCAAAAAAGGAGGATGGTCGGTAAAAAAGGTGCCATGCAGTTAGGCCATTGGATTTAAGGCCATTAACAGTGAAAATATTTTCGGCTCAAATCCGAATATCGAAACTCGAAATCCGAAACAAATTCGAATACTCTAAATTCTAATGACCAAAACAATACAATTATGAGCACAGCCCTTCATAGGGTTGCTCATGGGCATACTTTTGGAATATCCCTAGTTTTGAACATTGGGAATTCGGATTTTGGATTTGTTTCGTATTTCGAAATTCGTGCTTCGAATTTTTTAGGTTTTTTCTTCCCGGGTCGGTAGAACCTATCCGGGGCTACCACCGGCGGCGGTGGGTTTATTTACAACGAACATAAGGAGGGATCATTATTAAACTTAAAGGCGTACAAATCATTATGAAGGCATTGCAGGAAGAAGGGGTCGAATTGATCTTCGGATTTCCCGGCGGTGCGGTCATCGACATATATGACGAGTTGGTCAAAACGGATATCAATCATGTCCTGGTCCGCCATGAACAGGGAGCCGTTCATGCGGCCGATGGGTATGCCCGGGCCTCCGGGAAAGTCGGCGTTTGTCTGGTTACCTCGGGGCCGGGTGCAACCAACACTGTAAGCGGTATCGCTTCAGCCTACATGGACTCCGTTCCCATTGTCATCCTCACAGGACAGGTGAACACGGATCTCATTGGAAATGACGCGTTTCAAGAGGTGGATATAGTAGGAATCACAAGACCCTGCACGAAGCACAATTATCTGGTCAAGGATGTAAAAGATCTGGGCAGGGTCATCAAAGAGGCATTTTATATCGCAAGGTCAGGGCGTCCGGGCCCGGTTCTGGTAGATCTTCCGAAAGATGTGGTTCAGGCAACCACCGAGTACAAGGAAGTAAAGGACATCCAGCTCAAGTCCTATAAACCGACCTATGAACCCAATATGAAACAGTTGCCCAAAGTGATCAAGCTCATCAAAGAGGCAAAGAGGCCCCTTGTGTTTGCAGGAGGAGGCGTGATCCTTTCCAAGGCCTCGACGGAGTTAAAACGGTTCGCAAAAAAGATACAGGCCCCCGTCACAGCGACCCTGATGGGCCTGGGGGCCTTTCCTGCGACCGACCCCATGTGGCTTGGGATGATCGGAATGCATGGGACATATCGGGCCAACATGTCATCGGCAGAGTGTGACCTCATGATAGCGATTGGTCTCCGGTTCGATGATCGTGTCACGGGAAAGACGGATGTCTTTGCCCACAAAGCCAAGATCGT
>JAQYVK010000527.1 GCA_030145585.1 Desulfatiglandales bacterium
TCTTTTTATCTCTCACAGAGCGCGCAGGGCACCCAGAGTCTATTTGATCTGAATTCCTGAGAGGGGAATTCAGATCAATTTGCATTCCGCTTGCGCGGGGATTCAATAACATTTCGCCATTCAATTGGATCCGGATTAAACCATAGGTCCCGTAAGGGACTGATGGTTGGTCTGATTCGGGATACCTGTCCCGCTTTTAAGCGGGATCAACGAATCAGACTAAAAATAAATATTTTCTCTGTGTCCGGCCCCCGGGCCGGGGGCGGTGTGCTCAAGCGACCAACGGGAGTGGGTGAGAGAAAAGACAAACCCTCTTTTATGTCTTTACCGAGACAGGCTTCAAAAACATCTCATCATTTTGCTTTACAATTTCAATAGATTTAAGCCAATGCTCATTATTTTCCTCGGGAAAGTCAGCCCGGTAGTGAGCCCCACGGGTTTCAGCTCTTTCCAGAGCCGCCCTGCAGACCATTTCGGAAACCGTCAGCATATTTGCCATCTTTACGGCCCGAATAAGCCTCTTGGCCCCTGAGGCCGGAATTGTTCTTGTTTGTTCACGAAGCGTAAGGATTTCCTCCAAAGCGGTCTCAAGGCCCTCTCGGTCCCTCAGGATGCCGACCTTTTCCCACATCGTGCGCCTCAATTTGACCTCCAATTCTTCCAGACTTCCCTCACCCTGAAAGGAGGTCAATTCACGGAGTCTTTTGATTTCACTTGATATTTCACTTTCGGGGATATTTATTCCGCTTTCCCTTTTTGCCTCGGAAGCGCCTTGATTTCCCGCAATGGTTCCAAAGACAAATGTCTCGGTGATGGCATTTCCTGCCAGCCTATTGGCCCCGTGAACGCCACAACAGGCCTCACCGGCTGCGTACAATCCCTCAATGCCTGTCTCGCTTTTCTCATTTATTTTAACCCCACCCATAAAAAAATGGGTCGTGGGGGCAACTTTGTGTTCTCTTGGACTTTCTTTGCTGTTTTTATTTCTTTCGACGGGTGAATTTCCTGTCGATTCTTCCAGATTTTCTTTAGTGCCCATGAGCAGACATCCGTCAATGCCTCTGCCCTCCAAAATTTCCATCATGATCGCCCTGGCCAGGACATCCCGGGTTATCTTGGTCTTTTCGCTCATACCATACTTTTCAAGAACCTCTTCTCCCGAGGCGTTCTTGAGAGTGAGCCCGCTTCGAACAAGGGGCTCATACATCACCATCTTCCGACCGGTCCTGCACTCAGAGGTTGGATAAAATTGGACAAACTCCATATCCCCCAAAGTCGCTCCCGCCTCATAAGCCAACGCATATCCGTCCCCGGAAATCCCAATGGCATTGTTCGTCCTCAGATAGATCCCTCCGGCGCCCCCTGAGGCCAAAACCGTCGCCTTGGCGTGAAAGACAGAGCATTGGCCCTCTTTATCTATTCCCAGCGCCCCAACAATCCGATTCCCATGCCGCAGCAATTTGGTTACCAGAACCCCTTCCATGAAACGGACGCCCGCACTTGAAGCATATTTACGCATGGGGACTGTAAAACTGATACCTCTTCGTGCCTCAAAGAAGAGATGGCGTGGATATTTATGTCCCGGGACCGGTGCAACCAATGGCTCCCCGTCCTGTTCTTGATACTTGGCACCGAACTCCCCTAAATCATAAAACTGCTGTTGGGCACCCCGGGCCATAGTTGCAACGAGGAGCTTATCGTTGATGAGTCGCCCTGAATTGACCGTATCCTCGACGTGTCCTTCAGGAGAATCACCCGTTCCTTTCCAGATCCCTGTGGCGGCAAAGATAGCCTTGGAGATAGCGGAGTTGTTTTTAAATCCGACCTTTGATTCAGAGACCAATACCACATCGAGGCCGTGCCTTTTAGCCTCGATGGCGGCCCTCATTCCTGCCGATCCCCCTCCGATGACCAGGACATCCGTTTCTATCCGTTGTGGGTCTTTAAAATCCATAGCTGCTTTGATCATCCTCCTTACGAAGGCTCCGATCCAACTAAGTACTCCTATTCATAAATAGGTTTGTTATTCTTAATGGAATATTTCACCACAGAGTCACAGAGAACACAGAGATGAAATTATTTTTTCGTTTGCCGGGAGACGGCAAACGAAAACCATCAGCCCTATCGGGTGGGGAGTATACCATTTATTAAATTACGATCTATTTATCGCCACACATCTGCCTCGCAGAGCAGTGTTCTTTTTGCCCATCGTCTCCCGATGGGCAAAAAAGAAAAAACTCTGTGTCCGCGCCTGCCGCGCCATAGCATTTTGCGGAGGCGGGTGGCTCCGTGGTGAAATCAAGTCTTTGTCTTACGTTTGTGGAATATTCAAATACTGCTTGAACAATCGGGTATGCGGAAGCTTGTCCTCCAGCTTAAACAGTCTCACCGCGTTTCCGCCCATAATAAGGTTCAGATCATCCTGGGGTAGATCGAATATATCCGCAGCTTTCCCAAGCTGACGAAGACTCCAACCAAAATAATCCACCTGATGGGCCGGAATGCCCTGTTGCCTGCTCTGATCGGCATAGCTGCCCGGCTTGAACCCCGGGACCCATTGCTGTGGGATGGAGGCACCCCAATCGGTTCCCCAAACGAGTTTCTCGGCCCCTATGTTGGGATCGCGCAGAGGCTTTTCATAGAGCTCAGCCCAGTAAAGACCCGTTTCGAGATAGACGTTCGGATGGGCGGCGGCCACATGGAGTACCGGATCCATATACATCTCCGACCACCAGCCCTGCATGCCTCCGTGACACATAATAATCGTTAAATCCGGAAAACTCGATGCAAGATCATGCGCCAGGGCCGGATTTCTCCATTCCTCTCCTCCTGTATTGAGACCCCGGGCGCCGGCATATCCCGATAAGGTCCCGGTATGATAGGTGACAACAACTTTATGTTTTCGGGCCACCTCCATCATTTGACTGATTTCTTCAAAACGTTCCGCCCATGGCAGAGGCTTCTCCCTAGGCACCCGGCCTGCAAGAGTGCCTTCTCCCAGACCGACGTATAACCCGGTGCTTAAAAGCCGGTCCAACTCTTCACAGAAACCTTCAATGGAATATTTAACGGTTCCTTCCCTCACCTTTTTCAAATAGTCTGTCCCGCCGCAGAGCGAGACGAATTTGTCCGGGTGTGCCTTGACGATTTCGGCGTCTATCTCGTCCGTCATGCCAAATGCGGGCATGATCACACACATGTTCACCCCGTAAATTTCCATGTCATAAAGCAGTCGGGGTGAATTGTCATAGGCTTCTACCTGTGGCATGCCTTCAGCCAATTTGGCCCAATTCGGTTTGATGCCCCGCTCTTTCCATTTGAAGGCGTGCCTTTGTGCATGGACATGTGTATCAATGATGAATCTCCCTTTTGCTAATCCCATTTGTCTCCTCCTTATCTTCCAGAATTTAGTGATGCGAGGTTGATGAGCCCGCCTGATAATTTACTTAAATCATCGGAGATAGTATGACCTTATCCATTCAGGGAAGAATGCCGGAATACCAGCCGCGCTGCAGGGGGTTCATCACTAAGGTCACCAATGAAAAAAAATACTTGCCAAATAGAATAAATGTGGATTATATAAAAATGGTTCGACCATTAATACAGTCGAACCATATTATGTGTCAAGAGAAAAAATATTGATTGATAGACAGCATGAGATCGTTCTGAGTTGTAAAAATCAACGGTTCAAAAAAGATGGCCTTAGGGATTGACAGTGTTTCAGGGATGCCCTATGGTGTTTTCTTACATTGAACCTACCACATTGTCGAACTGCCCAAGGATTTTCAGCGGCAAAATGAGGAGGTCACATCCTCGAATAATTCCTTTCTGTTTCAAGACCTAATCTATTGATTTAGGGAGACTTACCATGATCCGGTATATCCTCGGAAGATTAGCACAAATGATTCCTGTCCTGTTCGGCGTGTTGCTGCTCGTTTTCTCCATCACCCATCTCCTACCCGGGGACCCCGTTCTCATC
>JAQYVK010000528.1 GCA_030145585.1 Desulfatiglandales bacterium
GGGAGGTCAATCCAATGTTTAATCGAATCATTGTAGCCCTAAAATTCACTTCGGCGAGCAAGTACGCCCTTGAGAAAGGCATAGGGTTGGCAAAGGATTACGGGGCGGATCTCCACATTTTTCATGCCCTGGATTATAATCTGAAAAAGTTTGACGACACACATCCTACGCTCATTGAAAAGGCGAATGAAGCAGAGCAGCGTTTTGAAAAAGAGATGAAACCCCTCTTCGGCGATTTGAAGAAATTTACTTTCGGATGCGAACCTGCGGATCCTGCTTTGGAAATCTGTAAACTCGCACAAGACAAGGAAGCGGACCTTATCATTGTGGGATGCCATCAGGAATTGGAAAAGAGCTGTATCGGCCGGATTGATTATGTAGGAATGACCATCCTCGAAATGGCCTCCTGCCCCGTGTTGCTTGTCCCCTTATGTGTGTGAAGAACCCCGACCTATGGTCGGAATTCTTCACCTTCGGGAAAGCTAAGCTTCGCCCCTTGAGCCTTGGATCTCCCCGTGGGACTGGATCTTCGAGGGGTATCCTCGACTTTAGTTTGATCTAAACCCACCGCTTCGAGTGGTGGACCCGGAAAGGTTCTTCCGTTCCGGCGAGAAAAAAAATACCCGTTAGCGGCAGATTAAAGCATTTTTTGAACGTCCAACATTGAACATCGAATGATGAACTCGCTTCGCTCGTCCATTTTATAAAAAATTTTAGCATGCCTTATTCAAAATTCGATCTGCCAAAGGCAGACAAGCGCTTGCTCGCCTCTGGCGAGTTCGACGTTCTTATTCTTTTCGTTTTAACAGCGGCGTCCTTGATCTATATTAGTAATCTTGATAATCGTATTGTTTTCAGACCCCTTAGAGGGGTCTTCCAGAGGCCTTCCGCTCTGCGGGAGGAACCTCACTTCAATAATGGTATCAACCACCCATAAATGTGACAGGATTAACTTGGACTGCATTAGGTCCAAACGTGAATCTCGGCTTGACGGTTCTGTATGGACCTACCTGCCCTCGACTTTTTTCACGATAGGGTTTATATACTGATGGGAGAAAGGACAGATAAATCATGAAACACTTCCCTGTCACACGATGGTTACTTCATTTCATTTTCATCACCGTCTTCCTGTACACCTTGGCCTATCCGCAGCTTTGTGCGAGTCAAGCACCGGATATTCGCGGTTCAAAAAACAAATTGGCGATCGGCCTGGATTCTTCGATCGTTTCGTTGGACCCCACCGATTACAGGGATCGGAACACCCAGGTGGCCCTGAAGAATATGTTTGATAGCCTCACAACCCGGGACAAGGACCTTAAAGTTGTCCCTCAACTGGCTGAATCCTGGAAGATTTTGGACGATACCACATGGGAGTTTAAACTCAGGCAGGGCGTTAAATTTCATAACGGGGATGACTTTACATCAAAAGACGTCAAATTCACTCTAGACCGCGTGACCCAAGAAGGCGCTTTGGATGGAAAAACATCTCCCCGAAAAGGCCTACTGGCCTCTTTATCGGACGTAACAGTTGTTGACGACTACACAGTAAGGATTCAAACAACAACACCATGGGCCATTCTGCCTTTGATGCTCACTCTACAGGAAATCGTCCCCATGAAATACATGAAGGAAGTGGGCTCCGTTGGGTTTCAAACAAAGCCTGTGGGTACAGGCCCATTTCAATTTGTTGGAAAAGAGGGGCAAGACCAACTGATTCTCGAACGGTTTGAAAATTATTATGGCGGGTCCCCTAATAATCCTCCTGTTCTAAGAGCTCCCTTGAAATATCTCATTTTTAGGCACATCCCGGAAAACATCGTGCGGATTGGCATGCTGCAGAGAGGAGAATTGGATATCATCACAAGTATTTCTCCTGAAACTGTGGGTATCATAAAAATGACACCCGAGCTCGTTGTAAAAACCTCTCCTGCGACCAGAAGCTACTTCGCAGATATAAATATGACACGCCCCCCCTTTGATGATCCGCGTATCCGTCTCGCATTGAATTATGCGGTGGATATGGAGGCGGTGGTGAATCATGTTTTAGAGGGGCAAGGCAAGGTTTTACCCACGATTCTGTTGCAGAACGCCTTTGCATATAATTCTTCTCTTCGTCCTTATGCATACAAGACCAATGAGGCCAAAAAACTCTTGAGCGATGTCGGTTACCCACAAGGATTTACCATCACATTGCACTGCCAGGACGCAGACCAGCCTTTTGCAAACGCCATAGCCCTTTTTCTAACGAAAGTCGGGGTGAACTGCGCCATTCACGTGGTTCAACCCGGTAGCAGCCTAAACATTATGGCAACCCGTTCCAAATGGCATCTTTTTGTGACTTCCTGGGGAAATTCGACCCTCGATCCGGTGGGTATTCTCGTCCCAAAATTCAAGAGCGGAGGTCGCGGAAATTATTCAGGATATAGTAATAAAAGGGTTGATCAATTGCTTTCTCTGGCAGAGGATACCCTAGATAGCAAAAAGCGGGAAAGTCATTACAAAGAGGTTCAGGAAATCATTTACAAAGATGTCCCTATGATATTTGGCTATGCGGCTGAAGAAATATACGCGCTTGGACAATGGGTAAAAAATTTTACGCCTTCTTCAAGCGGCATGATGAGCATGCGTGATGTATCCGTCGAGAAGGGAGACTGATCCATGGCATTACTCAGATGGATATTCAAAGACAGGTCCCTCGAGTTTAAGTTTACCCTACTGGCTGTTGTCCCCGTCATCATCGTGACCCTCTTTATTGTACAGAGTTCTATCAATGCCTTGGAAAGACGCATGATTGAAAAAACCATCGCGCAGGCAAGGGGATTGACACGATTGTTCTCCTTGTCTTTGGCAAATGCTTCGGTCATTTACAATAAGGGCTTGCTCGATAATCTTGTCGACAACCTGCAGGTAGAGGAAATCATCATATCGGCTATGATCGTGGATGCCAATAGCAATAGAATCCTATCTCACAGCAATCATTCATACGATGGAAAAATTTATCAAGCATCCCAACACAGCTATGGCCCGACTTTACCTCGCACATCATATCAATCGATAGATGACCTAAAAAAGGGAGACATTTATGAGTTGTCCGCTCCGATTCTCATTAAAGGGATCGAATATGGCCAAGTAAAATTAGGGTTTTCTATTAAAAAAACCCGGCTTCAAATCACCCAAATGAAAAACAGGGTCATCCTAATAGCCGGATTAGCGATTGCTCTTGGGATATTTTCTGCCATTTTCATGGGCCGCATCCTTGGCAAACCCATAAAAACGTTGGCTTTGAAGGCTGAGAAAATTGGTGAAGGGGATTTTGAACAAAGAATGCACTA
>JAQYVK010000529.1 GCA_030145585.1 Desulfatiglandales bacterium
CCTCCCGAAGATCGTTATCGGCGCCACCATCGTTTCTCTCGGGACCACCACACCCGAAGCGGTTGTATCGGTGATGGCCGCCTGGATGGGTAATTCGGGTTTGGCACTGGGCAATGGCGTCGGCTCGATTATCGCCGATACGGGTTTGATCTTCGGGGTAACCGCCCTATTGATTACCGTGCCGGTCAACCGTTTTATTCTCAATCGAACGGGTTGGGTGCAAGTTGGCTCCGCTACGCTGCTGGTTGTTATTTCCGTCATCGCTTTAGGGATGACGGAAGGCATCCCGATTTTAGGGCGAGGGGTCGGCCTGCTTTTCTTGGTTTTGCTCTGCGCGTACATGTATGTCACCTATGTCTGGGCAAGGCAAGGCCCACCGACGACCCTGCTTGGTGAGGAGGAAGAAAAATCCGACCAAGCAGGCCTGGCAAAATGCCTGTTCATGATTCTGGGGGGTATTTTTCTTGTGGTGCTCGGCGCTCGAGTTCTCGTCCCTTGCGCCGCAGAGATCGCTTACAGAATCGGTGTCCCTGAGGACATCATCGCCACCACCATGGTAGCGTTTGGTACCTCACTACCGGAACTGATGACGGCCATTGCAGCCATCCGTAAAAAGCATCCGGAAATTATGGTAGGCAATGTCGTCGGAGCGGATGTGTTAAACTGTCTTTTTGTCATTGGTGCTGCGGCTGTCGCCAAACCGCTGGCCGTGCCGCCAAATTTTTTCAGTTTTCATTTTCCAACCATGATCCTCATCCTTTATTCTTTTCGGGTCTTCATCTTCATAAATAAGGATGGCTTTTTCAAGAAATGGCAGGGTGGCTGGCTCTTGGTCGTCTACCTGGCTTATATCATTCTTCAATATGCCTTCAACGTCGGCACGGTTGAAGGGTGAACTCTGAGAAGTAAGCGGTAAACGGTAAGCGGTGAGCGGCTAAAACTCTTCACTGTTTACGGCCTAATTATCCTGAGCGGCCGGTTGTGATGGCGGATTACACAACTGGCATCGATGGACCGCTTACCACTAGCGGTTTTGACATCTTTCCCTCAGTTATCGAGGTGGTTCTCATTTAAAGATCCTTTCCGCCTCCTTGTTCCTGACCTTGACGGAGACTGCCTGGACTTTTCCGAACCCGCCGAGGCGGTCCTCTTTTCGACCCTTTCGACCCTGCCCCACCGCTGCCAGGAAGACCTCTTGCTCTAGTCTTTGAAGCCGATTCAGAAAGGAGAGGTATTTATTTTTGGTCGAATAGGCCTTCTTGATGCTGGTCTCGAAGCTTTCCCCATCTGAATTGAAAAGACGGAGATAATGATCCATGAGACATTCGATTTCATTCATTTGTTTGCTGCGGACTTGTTCTGTGTATAAACCTTTTTTCTCCTTTTCTAAAATTTTCCTTGTCTTCATGACGATCAACCCCATTTCATTGGCTCGATCATTCCCCCGATAAATTTCTTTAGCTGCAATAAACGCCAGTCTCTTCGTAAACAAAAGATTTTTTCGTGTAAAACGAAGGGTTCGCTTGGAACGAAGATACCTCAATGTCAGGGAAGGCACAAAAACGGTTTTCCAACCAACATCTGCCTTCCTTGCTTTCACGAGACTTCGCGCAATTTTTTCGGCCTGACTGACCTCATGATGCCATATGTTTTGGAAATTTCCCATTATTGGTATTAATCGTCCTTTTCACATATTGGATGATGGACCGCTCCCCATCACCTCACGGGCGGAGCGTTCTGGCGTAGGAGAGTAAAAAAAATCAACCCTGTTGTCAAATGAAAGAACGGGTTATGAAAGAACGGTTTATGGTTTAAGGTCTAAAAAACCTCACAATCCGATTATTCCGTGACCCTTACACCTCTTTAACCTTTTATTTGTTTTCTTGCGATCAGGAAGGTACAATAAGTTGCAAATTACATCTCTGATAAGTGAAGAATCCTGACAAGCGTCGGGGTTCTTCGAATGACAAAGCATCATGGGTTTGGGGGCTCATGCCCCAAACCCATGATGCTTTGTCATATAAATCAGGTCGTGGATTGGGCATTTAGATCGTTTGTTTTTAGAGATGCCGGAACTCCGGTCGTACACAGTTTTTTAATCTCTCGATTTCATCCCGGCAGGTGAGATCGTAATTGATCGGTGTGATGGTGATCATGCTCTTTTTCAAAGCGCTCGCATCAGCCTCGGGGTCTTCCTCTTCTACAGGGGTCTCTCCAGAAAGCCAGTAATAGATATTTCCCCTTGGGTCGACACGACGCTCAAATTTCTCTTTAAATCTGCTGACCCCTTGCCTGGTTATGGCCACACCACAAATTCGGTCTGCCGGGACTGCTGGAATGTTTACATTCAGGGCAGTCCCTTGTGTCAAACCTTGTTCCGTCATAAATCCTATGATCTCCCGACTGAATCTTGCGGCAAACCCGAAATCTGGATTATGGCGTGTATCTAGAGAGATGGCCGCAGATTTAATCCCAAAAAATGCGCCTTCATTCGCGGCCGAAACAGTTCCCGAATAGAGGACGTTGACACCAACGTTTGCTCCCAGATTAATGCCGGACAGGATGATGTCCGGAGGGGTTTCAAGGAGTTCCTGCACGGCAATCTTCACACAATCAGCCGGTGTCCCGGTTACCCCATAACCGTAAAATGTGCCGTTCTTATTAATTATTTGAACCCTCAATGGAGATGTCAAGGTGATCGCGTGGCCCACAGCGCTCATTTCTGTTTCCGGGGCTACAATGTACAGGTCAAAGTCCTTCTTTAGTTCCTGGTAAAGGGCAAACAGGCCAGGAGCATGGATTCCATCATCATTGGTTAATAGTACTTTCATCACTCACTCCCATCGTTACATTTTATGGCGATATAGTTGGTGGTGGATTCAATAAATAGAACCGCAGAATATCGAACAAGGAATAATGAATATCGATGGGGAAAAAACTTCATAATTCGACATTTCTTGTTCGATATTCGATATTCGTTCTTTAGCCCGCCGTTTTTTTGGCGGGTTAATTTCCTTGAGTCCTTATGGCTTTACTTATTAACCAACTCTTTTGGAGATGGTTCAAATATTAATGCTCCCAAGGGTTATAGGCAAGAGGAGTTTTGATGATTCGTCCATTTTATTTGCTTCTCGTCTTCAATTGCTATATACAAGTCGTTGATGATCTTCTACAAGGCCCATTAGAGAATTTGGAGCGACGGTGTCAATCCTATGGAAAATAACCAAACCAAAGATATCTATCAACAGGAACTCGATACCATCCTAAAATTCAGTGCCCTGATCAATTCGTCTTTAAATATCATAGAGGTCCTCGACAACG
>JAQYVK010000530.1 GCA_030145585.1 Desulfatiglandales bacterium
GGCTGTTTTATCGAAACGGCCGGTAACGGTTTTCTGGCAGGATCACGAACGCAGGGGAGGGGTCAATTCTATGATCGATCGCTGTCCCAAAAGCTGATTGAAATGGTTTTCAAGAAAACAGACCCTGTCCACCCGACTCCGGGAGAAGACCTCGCAACCAAGCATGAATCAGGTAGGACCGTGACAAGCTGGGTGGCGGCCCGATTTGAGGGCATGAGTCGTGTTGCACGGGGTCTCGGTCCATGGACCACTTTGGCGCTCGTGTTTTCTTCATTCTTTTTGGTAAGTGCACCGTTTCAGACATTTTTAAAGCAGAGAAGGTTAATGAATTTGTAATAAGACGTAATTTGGACGACTGCTGTCCGTAAGGACAACTGTAAAAAGCTCCATATGCAGTCGAAGATCCTAGTAACAATAGGAGCTTACAACACCTATACCGACGAATGAGGCTTATAACGAGGACCAAAGGCATTGGGCTCATTAAACCCCCTGTGCCTTTCGCCTTGTGCCCTGAGCCCTATTCTCTAAATGCCCACAAAGCTGTAATGGATTTAGGAGGCGATTTTTCTGGAATGAAACAGTTACTGCTCACCTGTTCTGCGATCATCATGCTTTTTATCACGACCGGTTTTGCTTTAGGGAACGAGGAAAGAGGCGGGTATGTCGGTACTGAAACCTGCTTGGAATGTCATGAAGAGCAATATGAAAGCTATTTAAAAAACTACCACGCCATCGAGGGTGACCCCCGCACTCCGGCGGCAAAACAGATGTGTGAGTCCTGTCATGGTCCGGGCGAGATCCATGCTGAGGAGGAAGATGTTGAACTGATTTTAGCCATGGGTAGGGATTCAGACGTGCCTGCCGTAAAGAAAAATGAAGCGTGTCTCGAATGTCACACGAAGGGCAAACTGACCTTGTGGCATGGGAGTACACATGAAGACAGGATCCTTTCGTGCTCAAACTGTCACAGTTTTCACAAGGGTTATCAAAAGAGCCTCTCAAAACCCTCCGAAATCGAAGTGTGTGTCGAGTGTCACCAACCCATAAGATCTCAGCTGTTCAGAAGGTCCCGCCACCCATTAAGGGAGAAGAAGATCAAGTGCGGGGATTGCCATAACCCCCACGGGACCATTGCGGATAAGCTGGTTGATGCCCAATATGTCAACCTGAAATGCCTGGAATGTCATGCCGAGGTGAGGGGACCGTTTCTGTGGGAACACCCCCCAACGGTAGAAAACTGTCTCACTTGCCATACCCCGCACGGATCGACTCATGTCGCGCTTCTAAATGGCAAGACCCCCTATCTCTGTCAGCGGTGCCACTCCAACCAGGGACATGCGGGCGAGCTTTATGCGAGGGGCGCAAGCCAGGCGAATCAGTCGGTTTATCGTGCATTGAACAACAAGGCCTTTTATCGTGCCTGTCTGAATTGTCACACGAGCGTGCATGGAAGCAATCATTCTTCCGGAAAGACGTTGTTAAGATAAATGGACAGAAAACCAGATAGAAAAAGGGAATTTATGAAGAGAAAGGGTCTAAGTGTCCTTTTATTTGTCCTATTGAGCGGACTGTTCCTCTCATCGAGCGCCTGGCCGGCATCCAGCACGACGGTGCACAACATTCGCGAAGGGCTCCATTCAAAGTTTACGCGTCTGGTCTTTGATTCTGAGGGGGCACGTCCGAGTCGGGTCGGGCCGGGGACCTCAGATGGGTTCAAGGTTCAATTTGAAAAGCTTAACCTTAGGATGAATCCCAAACGTCTTGGGCGAGATAAAAAGAGCGCTGTTGCCCAGGTGAGTCATGTCAAGGAGAGGGGAACTTCCGTCATTTACATAAGCTTTCGATATCCCAATACTGAAGTAAAAACCTTTTTCCTGGACGCGGATCCGAAGAGAAAGGGGAACTATCGACTCGTCATGGATTTCTATCCTTCGGCAAGCCCCACTAAAAAAGGACTCGTAGCCTCCTCAGCCCTGATCGTGTCTAAAAAATCAACGGAAACCGAGAAAAAAAGCGGACAAAACCCTTCTCAAGACAAATCAACATCGGGAGACGAGGAATCGGAATCCACGGACTCAGAAGAAGAAGTGTCTTCCGTTAAGCCCGTTCTATCAGGAGAGATAGCCATTATCTTAAGGGACACGGACGTGAAAGGTGATGCTGCCAAGTTTGAGGAATACCGGGACCTGTCACAGCCCATCATAGGGGAACTGAACATAAAGTATAACAAAGACGATGAGCGCTTCTTTGAGATCGACGGTGTGAACCTCGGAGCGGATGATCTTTACTTGCATGCTGGGGCCGGGTGGTTTGGAAAGCTGAGGTTTGATGCCAGCTACGACAAAATTCCCCACCGATTTGCCGATGATGCGGAAACGATTTATTCCGGAATAGGCACCAACAACATGATTCTACCGGATGCATTGCAAGCCAATCTCGAGGCCGCCCCCTTTGCGGATGTGGCGAATCGCTTGAACACTTTTTTTAATGCAAACGCAGTTTCGGGGGATCCCAGCCTTTCGAGGGACACAGGAAAGCTGAGTATGGATCTGGCGAACTATGACCCGTTGAATTTTCGGGCGGAATTTAAAAGGGAATACCGGGATGGTGTCTTACCGTCGGCAGGGTCATTCGGCCTGGCGAACAATGAAGGGATGTCGGAGCTTCTTCAGCCAATTGATTATGAAACAACGGACATAAGTCTGATTGGCGAACTTAACAAGAAGTCTTATCTCTTGAACGCAACATACCATTTTTCAATGTTCGAAAGCGGTTATGATACCCTGTCATGGGATAATCCCCTTAGATTAAATGACATCGTGGGAGGGCCGTCCCATGGCTTGATGGATATTGCTCCGTCAAACAAATACCACAATCTTTCCTTGACAGG
>JAQYVK010000531.1 GCA_030145585.1 Desulfatiglandales bacterium
CCCATAACGCCGGGAAAAATTTTACAAGGACTGAAGGATAAGGATAGGTAGTATGGAAAAGGAACTGTTAGAACTGACCGTGAACGGTGAAGTACAAGAGGTGGCGGTCAAACCGAACGATACCCTTCTGGAGGTTGTGAGAGATAAACTTGGGTTCATCGGAACAAAGGAGGCCTGCGGTGTTGGAGAATGCGGCGCATGCACGGTCTTGATGGAAGGAAGGCCTGTCCTATCCTGCCTCACCCTGGCCCTGGATGCGGCCGAGCAGGAGGTCACCACCATTGAAGGCCTCTCTACGGGGGAGGACCTTGACCCCATTCAGGAGTCATTCATCCAGTATGGGGCTGTTCAGTGCGGGTTTTGCACCCCCGGGATGATTTTAACGGCGAAAGAACTGTTAGGCAGGGACAAGAACCCGGGTGAAGCAGAGATCAGGGAGGCTATTTCGGGGAACCTGTGTCGCTGCACGGGCTATGCAAAGATCGTCGAAGCGGTCCAGGCTGTGAAATAAAAAAATATTAGACAGGATCAAAAGGATATAAATATAAGGTTCTTATTTTAAAAAAAGAGAGGTTTGTATTAACCATAAAATCAGGAGTTTTAGTTGTGACAGAATCGGGATATCAAAAAAATCTTGTCAATCCTGCTTGCCTCGCCATAGCTGTGGCTTTAGCGACGGCGGGTTAATCCTGTCAAAGAGGTAGTTTGAAATGAATAACAATCGGCTTCCCAGGCTCAAGTATCACAGTCCGAAAACGATTGAAGAGGTCCTTAAAATCAAGCAGACATTTGCGGACGACACCGTCATCTTGGCCGGCGGTACGGATGTGATCCCCATGTTGAAACGACGAAACGTTACTTGCGGACATGTGATTAACATCAAAAGGATCAGGCCATTGAAGCAGATTTCCTTCGACGGAAAAGAGGGGTTGAGAGTCGGAGCGGCGGTGACCCTGCGTGAGATTGCGGACCACCCGGTGATTTCGGATGCCTACCCCCTTTTGGGCAAAGCCGTTCAGTCTGTGGCTTACAACCAGATCAGAAACATGGGCACGCTTGTGGGCAACATCTGCGTGGATAACAAGTGTACCTACTTCAACCAATCGGCCTTCTGGTGGCAATCCCGACCGGATTGTTTCAAAAGAGACGGAGACTGTTGTTACGTTGTCAAGGGTGGTAAGCAGTGTTATGCCTTGTCAGCGGGGGACACGGTATCGGCGCTCATTGCACTGGATGCTTCACTGACCATCGTTGGGTCCGAGGGTGAGCAACGCCTACCGTTAGAGGACTTCTATACCGGCGATGGTAAAAACCCCCATAAATTGGATCACAATGGGCTTGTTACCGCGGTGCTCATCCCCCCACCCATAAGTGGATGGAAAGATGGATTCATGAAAAAAAGTCAGCGGGGGTCTGTTGATTTTGCCATCGCTACCCTTTCAATCCGATTAAGAAACAATGGGACCGGTCTTGAAGAAGTAAGAATCGCCTTAAACGGGGTTTCATCAAGGCCGATCAGGGCCGTAAAGGCTGAACAGTATTTAATTGGGAAACCTGTTGATGGTGAAACAATAGCGGAAGCCTCACGCATTTTATTAGGAGAGACAACCCCTCTCTCATCGATCGGATCCCCCGTCCAGGTCCGACGGCGCACCATTGAGGCCATGTTCACCGATCTGATTGAGGCAATAAAGGGTTGAACTTGAAAAAAGAAGAGAAAACAAACGAAAATTTTATGGATCCCCTTCCCCGAATCGAAGACTATGTCCGACGCCCGGGTTTTAGGCCGGTGTGTCCTCCCACACGATTCAAGCAGACCGATCAGGTCATCCCCCGGGCAATTCGAGGGGAGTATGGCGAAGACTTACAAGAGAAGAGCCTCAGGGCACTACCCCCGCATCCTAAAGATCGGACCGTCTTTGGCCCTACAATGGTCCGCGCCTTACTCTGGCCAGGGTGCGAGGCGCCGGTATTCAAATACAAGGTAGACGTAAAAGAGAAAAAAAAGATGTCCTCCCATATCAAGGCGTTTGCAAAGGAGCTGGGAGCAGACCTCGCCGGCATCACCTATTTGCATCCGGCTTTTATTTTTGAGAATGACAAAGATGGGGATTCGATCCAACTGACTCACAAGTATGCCATCGTCATGGCAAAGGAAATGAGTTTTGAGAGGATTGCCACCTCCCCAAGCCATTACGATCACTATGAGGTGGGAAAAACCTATCATGACATGACGATCCTGGCCGTCCACCTTGCCAATTACATCGGTCAACTCGGTTATCCTGCGAGGGCCAGTGTGATGAGAAATGATACGGTGTTCCATGTCCCATTGGCCGTTTATGCAGGTCTGGGTGAATACAGCCGGATGGGCCGTTTGATTACGAAAGAGTTTGGCCCGAGGGTGAGGCTTGCGACGGTGACGACAGATTTACCCCTGGAAGTGGATCATCCCATTGATCTCAACGTCGAACATTTCTGTCAAATATGTGAAAAATGCGCCGTTAACTGCCCTGCACAGTCGATTCCCTACGGAAAGGAAAAAGCTGAGATCAGGGGGTTTTTAAAATGGAATGAGGATTCTGAAAAATGTTTTGGATTCTGGAGAAAAAACACCTATCAATGGATGGCCTGCTCCCGGTGTATCTCCGTCTGTCCATGGAACAAACGAAATAACCTGCTACACAAAATGGTATCCACCGTGGCAACAAAATGGACATGGGCCCATAGATTCATATTGTTTTTTGACGACCTCTTCTATGGGAAGAAACCTAAGATAAAGAAAGTCCCGGCGTCCTATAATGATTACATGATCGAAGAAGAAGATTACAGGCGAATAACAAACGAAATAGCAGCCCGAAACGATGAAATGACGAAGAAAACAATGCGCTAAAATAATACTCTAAACACAGCTTCATAGAAAGGAAATCAAATGTACTTTGGTCACGTTCCAGAGATTTGGGAGAATTTCCCCCAATTGGTCCCGGGACTCATGGTTGTGGATGGCATTCATCAGAACGTCGATGTGGAAAAATACCTTCAGCCCAGGTATGAGCAGGCCCGTGAGCGATTGAGTCGAGAAAAAGAGTCACAAATGCCCGAAATTGCAGCC
>JAQYVK010000532.1 GCA_030145585.1 Desulfatiglandales bacterium
TTATCTGGAGCCCTGTATTATCTCAGAGCGCAATGTTTAAGGTTAAAAAGGGTAATTAGTTTTTGTAATTCATGAACTTCAATTTGCTTTTAAATCGATTGAAAACAAACACTTGAATCCTTGACCCCTTGAATCCTTGGACCCTCTTCTCCAACTAAATTGGAGAAGAACCTTATAATTAAACTTCGTGTCTTGGTGTCTTGGTGGCGAAAATATATTGTTAGATAAATCCTTCGCAAACATGATGTGATTTCAATAAATAGGTACTAAAAAGTATGAAAAGGAAATGAGACAATGCACCTGATTCAGCCGGCAGCCGAGACCCTATTCGGATTGCGAGGATTGGTCTACGCGTGGATCATCCTGGTCATAAGCTTGGCCCTTTTTTCTTATATCATCTTTCGAAGATATCAGATGATTAGGGTCGGCCAAAACGACCCTCGCTTAGATAGTATTGGCCGCAGGATTTGGGATCTTCTCTCATACGGCTTTATGCAAAAGAGGCAGCCCCGATACCTTTGGGCGGGTATCATGCATATCATGATATTCTGGGGTTTCATTGTCCTAGGGCTCCGTTCCATCGACCTGGTTACCGAAGGGTTGGGGCTCCCGATTTTTCGTCCTCTGATGGAGAGCGGATTTGGTCCGGTCTACAATACCCTTAAAGATATCTTCGAACTGGCGGTGCTGATCGCCTGCGTATGGGGGATATTAAGACGGGCTATTGTGAAACCGGAAAGATACAAAGGCAGCCATCAGTTTGAGGCTTATTTTGTCCTGTGTATCATTTCCTTTTTGATGATAACTGATATGTTCTACGAAGCGAGTGTGTTGCGTTTGATGGGGCCAACTTCAACAGCAGGGGGTTGGTTACCAGCAACACAGCTGGCTGCACGAATTTTATGGGATACGGGTTCAGGGATGCTCTCCTCCATCCACAATTGGAGTTACTGGCTTCACATCCTCGCCTTTTTCTTTTTTCTGAATTTTCTTCCACTCGGAAAACACTTCCACATCATAACCTCCCTGCCAAATGTCTTTTTGAGAAAGCAAAAAAAGGGGTCGCTGAAACCTGCAAGATGGGGTGTGGAGGATCTCGAAGATCTCGAATATTTAGGCGTCGAAAAATTCGAAGATTTCACCTGGAAACATATTCTCGATTTTTTTTCTTGCACGGAATGCGGCCGTTGTACCGATATGTGCCCGGCTGATGCAATTGGACGGCCCCTTTCCCCCAAAATGATAACCATCAAACTGCGGGATTATGGTTATGACAAATTTCCCCTTCGGAAGAGGGGAAATAATGGGGAGGCCGATAAACAAGCCATAGTCGGAGACCTCATTAAAGCTGATGAAATCTGGTCATGCACCACTTGTGGGTCCTGCGAAGAGGAGTGCCCGATCTTTATTGAGTACATTGATAAGATCGTAGACATGAGACGTCATCTTATCGAGACATCCCAAAACCCAAAGACGTTCAATCAGGTCCTGATGCACGTTGAAAAGACCGGGAATCCATTTGGAAAACCCGCGGCGAAACGATCCGAATGGATCGATGAGATAGAAGATATTCCCATAAAGATATTAAAAGAAGGGGACGAGGTGGACCTCCTCTACTTCGTTGACAGTTACGGTTCATATGATCCCCAGGTCCAGGCCATATCCACCGCCATTGTTAAAGGTCTTCATCTCGCCGGCATCGATTTCGGTATCTTGGGCCCTCGTGAAAAAGATACGGGCCATCAGGTCCGTCGAATGGGGGAAGAAGGGCTTTATCAGTTTCTGGTGGAAGAGAACATGGAGACTCTGAATAGTATCCGCTTTAACAGAATCATTACAACAGACCCCCATGCGTTCAACACTTTAAAAAATGATTACCCTGCTTCTTTTCAGGTATCCCACTACAGTCAGTTTTTTATGTCCTTAATTGAAAAAGGAGATTTAAAACCCACCAAACCTGTGATGACCGAAGACATCTATACGTATCATGATCCATGCTATCTAGGCCGGCACAATGAGATCTATGATGGACCGCGCAGGCTGCTCCGATCAATACCAAACCTGAACTTGGTGGAGATGGTAAGGTCCAGGGACAGAAGTTTTTGTTGTGGCGGCGGGGATATTATTCTCTGGCACGAAATTGAGAAGGAAAATATGAGGATGGCGGATAAAAGAATTCAGATGGCCAGAGACACCGGGGCGAATAAGATCGTGACAGCCTGCCCTTTTTGTCTCATTCACTTTGAAGATGCCATCAAAACAGGCGGTCTTGAGGATGAAATGGAAGTTGTCGATCTGATGGAGTTGCTGATGTCAACCGTGTAGATTTTTTTAAAAGAATCTACACCGTGAACGGTAAACGGTAAGCGGTGAACGGTTCAGGGTACAAGGTTTAAGGTATTCGGAAGACGAAATATATCTCACAGAGCACGCAAAGGGCACAGAGGAAAGATTTTTTTTCAAGAAAAATAACTCTCTGCGATCCCTGTGGGCTCTAGCGACCATCGGGAGCGGGCGAGAGATTCAACGAAACCGATCGACGAAAAACGAAACGAGCTTCGCAACCGAAAAACGAAATACGAACCAGGGAGGTGCAAAGTATGAACATTATTGTCTGTGTCAAAAGGGTTCCCCTCACACAGGAGGTGGACCTGGAGATCGACCCGTCAAAGAGAGATGTGCGTAGTGACATGTTGGCCTATGTCATGAACGAGTGGGATAATTATGCCATCGAGGAGGCGATCCTTCTCAAGGAGAAATTAGAAGGCACTGTAACCGCCATGACTATCGGGAGCGAAGACGATGAAGAGGTCCTAAGACGATGTCTCGCAATGGGGGCGGATAAGGCAATCAGGGTCGATCCGGGAACCCTTGAATTGGATTCCTTTACCATTTCAAAGATTCTTGCAGCGGTCATCAAGGGGCTGGACCACGACCTTGTCCTGACAGGTGTTCAGGCTGAAGACAATAATGAAGGGGCCGTGGGCATCATGCTTGCTGAACATCTTGGCTTGGCCCATTCTGCAGTCGTCGTGGGGATTGAACCCGAAGGAAACGAAGCGACCATAAGGGTGGAACTTGAAGGGGGTATCGATGAAGTCTCAAAGATTGGTCTCCCGGCGGTCCTAAGCATTCAGACTGGAATCAACGAGCCAAGATATGTCTCCATTATGGGCATAAGAAAAGCGGCAAAGAAAGAGTTGAATGTCATTGAACTGGGCGAATTGGAGCTCTCGGAGGATGATCTTTTAACAAGAACGACAATAGAAGAGATCTTTCTTCCACCTGAAACGGAGGGCGCGGAAATCATAGAGGGGGATGCATCCACTATTGCGGAAGAGATCATCCGAATCATTAAGGAAAAGGGGGTGAGTATTTAATGGGCGAGATATTTGTGGTTGTAGAACACCGGGAAGAAGAAATCAGAGAAATAACCTTTCAGATGCTCTGGAAAGCCAATGAACTGGCCCAGGCCCTTTCTCATAGCCTGACGGCAGTACTACTGTGCGATAATGGGGAAGCTTTTGTGCCGGAAATCGGAGACAGGGCGGACCGGGTTATTTTGGTAGAGGATGAGAGTTTAAAGAATTTTAGTGCCGAACGCTACAAGGAGATCCTGAAGGGTCTCATTGAGGAATATAACCCTTTTCTTACCCTAATGGGACATACGCCATGGGGTATGGAATTTGCTCCTGCCCTTTCCATAAAGACCGGCTTGCCCCTTGCCACGGATTGTGTCGATATTTTGATCGAAGATGGCAATCCCAAAGTGATTCGGCAGATATACAACGGAAAGCTTTTCTCCAAGGTATCTTTTAAGGCCTCTGAAGGCTATCTCATTACCCAAAGACCGGGTGCCTTTCCTACCGATAAGGTGGGAGACCGTCAAGGGGAGTTGATAAAGAAAGAAATCCCGGCCGACATCCCGGAACCCCGAAAACAGTTTGTGGAATTCGTGGACACGGCTGCAGGAGAAATGGATATATCCCAGGCAGAATTTCTCGTGTCCGTTGGACGGGGTGTCGGGGAGGAGGAGAATATAAAGGTGGTCCAAGATTTAGTGGACACATTGGGAGGGGTTATCTCCTGCTCAAGACCCGTTGTGGACAAGAATTGGCTGCCCAAGTTCCATCAGGTGGGTACATCGGGTAAGACCGTGAAACCGAAAGTCTATCTTGCTTTGGGTATTAGCGGGGCCTTTCAGCACGTGGCGGGGATCAGCGGTGCCGGCACCGTGATAGCGGTTAACAAAGACAAGAAAGCCCCTATCTTCAGGGTGGCAGATTATGGGGTTGTCGATGATCTCTTTAAAGTCGTGGAAGCGCTGAAGAAAAAGCTGAGCGCATAGCGATTGGCCCCTTCGGTGCCGCCTGAGGACCGCGCTTCACCGCTTGAGGATCGTTACACTTAAGGAGCACTCCGTTTGAGGGTAAAAAAATCGTCACGAAACCGTAGTGCATGTTTAGATTAGTTTGATTAGTGTCCCTAGCGGGGATGGTTGAAACCCCTCGCCTTCAGGCGAAGCAAATTTTTTATTGTCGCCCGCCCTATAACTTCATGGGCGGGTAAGCGGAGCGACTTGTCATTCCGGCGAAAGCCGGAATCCAGGAAAGATGGAGCTATGTATTCTGGATGCCCCCGGCTTACTAATTGCCGGGGCAGGCTTATCAAGTCCGGCATGACGCAATAGTTGATTTTAATTAACCGAATTAGAACCCCTCGTCTTATAGACGAGGGGTGTTCAGTCCGATTAGTTCGAAATCTTCTGTTCTTAAGAACTTTTTCTTCCCTTAAAACGAATGGAACGAATAAAACCAATAAAACCAGGTTATATATAAAACCAAACAACAAATAAAAACATTATGTTTTTTCCCTCAAGCGCAGCGCTCCTCAAGTCCGCAAGGACGCTCCTTCAACAGCCGTAGGCTCTGCTCCTCAAGCGAAGCGATCCTTACGCGGCACCGCAGGTGCCTCGCACTCCTCCAACTTTTTCAAAGGTTGGAGTGGGCTAAGGCTTCGATGATTTCTAAATCGGGAGGTGGAAAGTCGTATTGAGGAAGATCTTGGGGACGAACCCATCTCGTCGTTTGGCCCTCCAGGGCTTTGGGCTGACCTTTGAGGTCCGTGCAGTGAAAGACATGGAGTGTAATCCGTTTGGTTTCATATTCATAATGAACGGTTAGAAAGTGTTTTTGGGCTCTGATTTCAACCCCCAATTCCTCTCTAATCTCCCGCTCAACACATCCCTCCAGGCTTTCATCTCCTTCCTGTTTTCCCCCGGGAAATTCCCAAAAACCGGCGAGATGCCTGCCGAGAGGTCGTTTCGTGATCAGTAGTTTTCCGTCTCTCCATATCAAGCCGGCGGCAACTTGGTAATGCGGTTTATGATTCCTTGCTTCCAACGGGCAGCACCTTGAGCCTCAACCTGAGATATGCCTCCGAGGCTTCCTCATGGGTTGGGGAGATATCTAATATCATTTTGTAGCTCTCAAGGGCCTTTTTGTATTTCTCCTCCTGTTCTTCAGTTTTGGCCTGTTGGAGCATCAACCGTAAATAGGCCTTTTTTGCTTCACTATGATTCGGGGAAATATCCAAGATTTTTTTGTAGGTTTTTAAAGTCTCATCTTGTTTCTCTTTTTTTTCTTGAAGGGTGGCTATCTGTAAAAGCAAGGTCACATCTTTCTGTCTTTTTTCGAGTATTTTTTTCATCTCACCGAGGGCGAGATCTTCATCACCGGTTTTGAGATAAGCCACAACAAGGTATTGTCTCAGATTCAGATTATTGGGAAGGGATTTAAGGCCCGTTTTCATAACCCCTACCATTTTTTCATACTCGGCGCGACGGTTTAAGTACCCGAACATGTGACTGTAATATTTCATCTCTTTTGGGCTCAATAGTGTGAGGATTTGGGCTTCCCTGAAAGCCATGTCGGCCTTTTTTTGCTTTTGATAGATGTCGAAAAGAAAACCATGGACCTGAACATCTTTAGGGTGTGATTTTAAATACTTTTTAAAATAGGAGACACTTGAATTGAGGTTTCCGGTCTCATGTTCGAGGACACCCAAATTGTAAATCAGCGTCTCATTCTTTGGGTCAAGATAGAGTAATTTGCGGTAGGTTTGTTTTAACTTACCTTTGTCTCCCTGTTTTTCTTTGACTTTGGCCAGGAGAGACAAGCCCCTGACGGAGTCCGGTTTCAGCTTGAGGACTTCCGAAAGATATTTCTCTGCCTCTTTTAATCTGCCCTTTTGAAGGGCGCGTTCAGCCAACTTCAGGCGGTTTTCTACATCCCCGGTCTCCAGGCCGACCGCCTTTGCCAGAAAAAAATCGGCCCTCTCTTTCTGACCGCTTTTTTCATAAAGAAAGGAGAGATTGTAAAAGAGATTGACATCTTTTTTATCCACATCCGCGGCCTTGAGATAACTGGCAATAGCCTTTTTGGTCTGACCGGTTTTTGAGTAAAGGAATCCGAGTGTTTTGTTGAGAGGAAGGCTGTCCTCATTTTTTACTTTTGTTAAGAGTTGTTCATATATAGTGATAGCCTCTTTTATTCTCTTTTCCTTTTCCAAGGCGGAGGCCAACTGGAGCTGGGCGTCCAAATTATTGGAGTCCAGATCAATGAGCATCCTCAATGCCAAGATAATCCCCTCCCTGTCGGACATGGCTTCATAGACTTGGAGAAGATTATAGAGGATCTTTTGATCGGGGGTTTCGGTGGCTATCTTTTCGAGCATCAGGGCGGCCTGTTTCCACTTTTTCTGAGATTTATAGGTTTCTATGAGCTTATCCCTGATTCGATCGTCATTCGGAGCAAACTCTCTCGCCTGCACAAGAATTTTTATCTTTCGGCCCCCATCGATTGTCCTGGCGGCTTTATCGAGCCAGTCCTCTATATGGGGTTCAACGACCAGGTCCAAGTGACCCAGATCCAGGTTGAACCGCTTCACTGCGACCCTAAACTTGTATTTATGGAAGATATCTCTATTCGGTAACAGGGTCGCGAAGGTCAAATTGTCATAAAGAAGCGCGTTTACATCCAGGCCTCTCGCGATCAGGCGGATCCCGTGGTTGAAACGGATGTTGGTAGAGATCTTTTTAATTCGGATTCTTTCATTGGGATGGAGTTGCAGGACTTCTCCGTTCAGGAGTCTCAAGGGTTGTTCATTTTTTTCAATCAGGATAAAATTGAAGCGCGGGGAGACGTTGTATATACCCGACCACAACCACCATGCTGCGAAAACGATGAGGACAGACAGAAAAATAGTGAACCAAAAGACCTTCCTGCTGCGTCGGGGCCTTCGTCTATTATTGCTTGTCAATAGTCCCTCCCTTTTAAGGAGAACCTTTTCCTATATTAAATGTTCCCGAAGTCCGACCTTCCCAAAGTAAAAGGATCGGGCTGGCAACGAAGATGGAGGAGTAGGTCCCCACAATGACTCCAACTAACAGAGCAAATGCAAAGTCGTGAATGACACCGCCACCCAGAATGAAGAGTGCGAGTATGACTATCAGGGTCGTGGTGGATGTCAGAATGGTCCTACTCAATGTTTCGTTGATGCTGGCGTTTATTACTTCTTCAAAGCGTCGTCTCCTGAAACGGCCAAGATTTTCCCGTATCCTGTCAAATACAACAATGGTATCATTCAGGGAATACCCCACGATAGTCAAGAAGGCAGCTATTATCGCAAGAGATATCTCCCGATCGGTGAAGGCAAAGGCCCCCATAACTATTACGACGTCATGGATAAGGGCAATTATAGCGCCCATGGCATATTTTAAATTGAGAAACCAACAAAGCCCAATGGTCACAAGAAGCGCAAACAGAATAAGCCAGGTGACACTGATCCCAAATCCTGAAGCCAAATAAACGGTAAGGAAGAGAGCAAGGGCCATGATGATGCTCATCATCCATTTAAGTTCGAATCTCCCTGAGATATAGATGGCAATGAAGAGAATGGCGTAAAAAATGGCAAAGAGTGCTTTCTGTCTGAGATCTTTGCCCACTTTGGGGCCGACCATTTCCACCCGTCTAATTTCAACCCCCTCACCGAATCGATTGATTAAGGCCTTCTTTACCTCTTCACTCAGTCCAGTCAATTGAATGTCGGTTCTTCGGACCCTAATCAGATATTCATTTTCTTTCTCTCCCCCGAATTCCTGGATGATGCTGTCTTGGAGTTGAATAGTTTCAAGGGCCTCTCTGATATCGGAAGGGGTTTGTTCAGTATCCAATTTGGCCTGAATCAGCACACCGCCCGAGAAATCGACACCAAAATTGGGGCCCCCCCGCCATATCAGTAACACGCAAGTGACAAGGACTAGAACAGCAGAGAGGGTGAAGGCTATTTTTCTCTTACCTAAAAAATCGATATTTATTCCAGATTTGATCAGTTTCATATAATACCCTACCTTAATTAGTGCCTGAACAAAAAGTCTTGTTCAGGCAAAATCCGAATATCGAAATTCGAAATTCGAAACAAATTCTAATATCAAATGACAGAATAACCAAAAATAGCTCATTGAAAGCACAGCGTTTTTGTCATTGGAACATTTGTGTTTTGGTCATTGTTTCGGATTTCGTGCTTCGGATTTCGAGTTTCTGATCGAAAAGCCGGAGTTTTCGGTCAGCCATTAATTATATGCTCAACTTCTTCCATTTTCTGGGTCCAAAAAGGTAATCAAAGATAACCCTGGTCATGAAGACAGCCGTAATGAAGCTCCCCACGATTCCAATGCTGAGGGTGACCGCAAAGCCTCTTATGGCACTGGTCCCAAATTGGAAAAGGACAAGCGCGGCGATAAAAGTGGTCACATTGGCATCCAAAATAGTGACAATGGCCTTCTTATATCCGCCTTCTATGGATGCCCGCGGCGGCTTGCCCAAGAGTAACTCTTCTCGTATTCGTTCAAAAATGAGGACATTGGCGTCCACACACATACCGATGGTGAGAATGATGCCGGCAATACCAGGCAGAGTCAGGGTGGCGCCAAAAAAGGCCAAACCAGCCATGATAAAAAGGATATTTAGTAGAAGAGCGATATCCGCAATCAGACCGGAGAAGCCGTAGTAGAGAACCATAAAGGCAATGACCACCACGCCCCCGATCACCATGGATTTGAACCCTTTTTCTATAGAGTCTTTTCCCAGGGAAGGGCCCACTGTTCTCTCTTCCAGAATCTTAACCGGGGCGGGAAGGGACCCGGCCCTCAAAACGATGGCAAGATCCCTTGCCTCTTCCATATTGGAAATGCCAGTTATTTGGGCTTTCCCGCCGCTTATTTGGTCTCGAATGACGGGTGCAGAATAAACATTGTCATCGAGTACGATGGCCAACTGCTTATCAATATTGGCTCCGGTAATCCTTTCGAATAGTCTTGCCCCGCGGGCATTAAAAGACAGGGAAACCTCGGGCCTGCCTAACTGGTTTCCAATTTGGACTCTGGCATCGGTGAGGTATTCTCCCGTAAGGAGGGTTCTGCTCTTCAACAGATAGGGGATTTTTGTCTTGCGACCCGTTTTTGTGTCCATGGAGTCCTCATAGAGCACTTGACTGCCGACCGGTACATTCCCCTTCAAAGCCTCATCCAGACTGTTTTCCTCATCCACCAGCTTAAACTCTAAGAGGGCCGTTTTACCAATGAGTTCTATAGCCCTTTTGGGATCCTTGATACCAGGGAGCTGAATAAGGATCCTGTAATCTTCCTGGGGTCTGATATCCGGTTCACTGACACCAAACTGATCCACGCGGTTCCTGATGGTCTCGAGGGCCTGATCGGTCGCCATTTTCATGATTTGTTTCCTAGCTACGAGGCTAAGGGTCAGCTCAAGGGCAAGTCCCTTTTCCGTGGTTGAACCCTGACCGATCTCGAAATCAGGATAGCTGGTTTCCACCAGATCCTCAAAATTTTCTCTGTCCTCAGCTCTCATGAGGATGATATCCAATCCCTCGGTATTGCGGCGCTTAAGTTCCAGGTATCTGATCTTCTTTTTTCGCAAATCATGTTTCAGATCTTCCACGACCCTTTCCAGATGATTCTCAACCGCCTTTTTTGCCTCAACTTCGAGAACAAGATGCATGCCACCCTGCAGGTCGAGACCCAGGTGAATCTTTTCCTGAGGTAAAAGACTCGACCACCAGGGAGGAAGCTCTTTGCTAAGCGAAGGTGTCAAATAGACGAATGCGATGACAATCAAAAAAGCCGAGATTGCTCCCCGCCAGCCTAAATTCTTTGCCACAGTCTACTCCTTAATGAATGTTTATTGGCGATTAAGAAAAGAATGATTCTCGGAAATCCGAGAGGATCTCCTCTATCATTTGGTCTCAGTCCCAGTTTGCGGGGCCGGAGGCTCAGGTCTACCCATAACCCCGGAGACGGACCCCCTTGAAACCTTGACTCTCACTTTGGGGGCAATCTCCATCGTGATGACCTCATCTGTAAGACCGGTTACCAATCCATGAAGCCCACCTGAACTCACAACCCTATCCCCTTTCTTTAAAGAGGAGAGCAGCGCTTTATGCATTTTCGCTTTTTTCTGCTGGGGTCTGATCAACAGAAAATAAAAGATTGCAAACATCAGGATAAGGGGAACAAAGGCGCTAAAACCTCCTCCCTGACCCCCGGCACCACCACCTCCTGATCCTAATGCGTATGCTAAAGAATTCATCCTAAAACCTCCCTTCCATTTGTTTGAATGTAGCGATTATTTTGTCGCTAAGCTGTGAATGACTACACAGCCACTATAGCTGCTTTTTCGTCCCGCTTCCAGCAGGGTTAGTGTTTAATTACAAAATACTCAGTTGTCTTACAGGAAATGACGAGAAATGTCCAACTGTCTGGATCATAAACTCGAGGAGCACCTCCGAAATATTATTATCTCAATCACTTCCAGGTCCTGAATAACTGCGAAAAAATTCCTTGCAAAAATCGTCAAATTTGTCTTCCAGTATGGCATATCGTATGTTTTCCATCAAGTGGCTATAAAAATAGAGATTGTGGATACTGTTTAGTCTGTATGATAAAAGTTCCTTGGCCATAAAAAGATGCCTTAAATATGCGCGAGAATAACGTGAACAGGTGTAACAATCGCATTTCTCGTCAACGGGCCGGTCATCGTCCGAATATCGGGCATTCTTGATAACCAATTTCCCCCTGCTGGTAAACAGGGTGCCGTTTCGTGCATTGCGAGTGGGCATCACACAATCGAACATGTCCACACCGAGCCTTATCCCATCGATAATATCTTCAGGTTTGCCGACTCCCATCAAATAAACAGGTTTCTCTTCCGGCAAGAACTCTACCGTTTCACGAATAACTTTTTCTCGCGTGGCCCTATCCTCTCCCACGGAAAGGCCTCCCAGTGCATACCCGTCAAATCCGAGTTCGATCAGCTCTTTGGCGCTCCTCTCTCTTAAATCAGGGTATATGCCTCCCTGAACGATTCCAAAGAGTGCCTGATTTGCATCAATTTCCGATTCGATGCACTTGCGGGCCCAAAGGCTGGTCAATTTGACCGAATTGACGATATATTCATAATCAGCCGGGTAGGGCGCACATTCATCAAAAGTCATGATAATGTCCGCCCCCAGAGATTTCTGGATGTTTATTGCCTCCTCCGGCCCTATAAAATGTCTGGATCCATCCAGGTGGGACTGAAAGGTGACTCCCTCTTCCGAAATGGTTCTCAGCCGGGATAGGCTGTAGACCTGGAAACCCCCGCTATCCGTCAGGATGGGGCCCGACCAGTTCATAAAACGGTGCAGCCCCCCCAATTTTTCAATGATCCGGTGTCCGGGTCGCAAATAGAGATGGTAAGTATTGGCCAGGATTATCCTGACCCCTGACTCCACCAGTTCCTCCGGTGAGACGGCCCTTACAGAACCCTGTGTCCCGACGGGCATAAAGACAGGGGTCGCAAACTTACCATGAGAGGTTGTGATCTCTCCAGCCCTTGCCCTGCTTGCGTGACATTTGTTAATAATTTTAAATTCCAAAGTAGAAGACATCTCAAAAATGCTAAATATCAAAGACCAAAACAGATAATCACGAAAACACCCGCCGCCGCTGAAGCTTTGGTGGACAGGCGAAAATTCGAAAGCACGAAAGGAAAATTAAATAGTGCACCATAAATGGTGAACAGCGAACCGTCCTTCGAGATTTACCCGCCTATTTTTTGTGGCGGGTTCGTTTTTCAAATTCCCTTGACCCCTTGACCCCTTGAATCCTTGAATCCTTAACTCCCTACTTTCCTCCAGCTCTTACGCAGATTATATAAATTATATATGACTTCCATGTGAGAATTGGCCGTTAGAGTATCAGCATGGCATCACCGTAACTATAAAACCGGTACTTCTTTAAAACGGCTCTCTGATAAGCTTCCCTGGTTACTTTAAGCCCGGCAAAGGCGGATACTAAAAAAAGGAGAGAGGACCGGGGCAAATGAAAATTGGTTATTATCCCATCAATGACCCTAAATCGATATCCCGGTGTGATCAATAGGTCCGTCTTCCCTTCGCCACAAGAGATCTCTCCATTCGATTGGGCAGCTGTTTCCAGGGCCCTAACCACGGTCGTCCCCACAGCGATGATTCGTTTACCCTCTTTTTTGAAGCGGTTAATCGTTTCGGCGGTCGTGGGATCAATGATGTAATCTTCCTCTCCGAGTTCGTGGTTCCTTATATCTTTTGTCCTGACCGGTTTAAAAGTCCCGTGCCCCACATGAAGGGTCAGTTCGACCAAGGAAACGCCGGAATCGTTTAATTTCTCAATAAGCGCTTTTGTAAAATGAAGACCGGCGGTTGGGGCTGCCACAGCCCCTTTTTTTTTGCAGAAGAGGGTCTGGTACCTCTCCCTGTCCAGGCTTGAATGACCATTGTTTTCATCCCTTTTAATATAGGGGGGCAAGGGCAAAGTGCCTTTCTCCTCGAGGAATTTATCAATGGAGAAAGGCCGAGTGCCCTTCTCCTCGAGGTATTTATCAATGGAGAAAGGCTGAGTGCCCTTTCCCTCTGGCAATGGATTTTCAGGGAAAGGGTGGTCCTTTCCCTCTGGCAATGGATTTTCAGGGAAAGGGTGGCCTTTTTCCACTGGAAAGGGTTTTTCGGAAAAAGGCATGTCAAAACGGATCTGGGTGAGACCGTTATCCCTGACATCTTCGACGGAACCTGAAACATCATGCCCAAAATTCAGACGGATCCCTTTCTTCGGCCTTTTGGCGGATTTTGAAAGACACCAACGGGTATTGGATTTTTGCGAGTGGGAATTGGCATGTTCCAAGACCAATACCTCGATTTGCCCGCCGCTTTCCTTTCGGCCGAAAAGCCTGGCCGGTACAACCTTGGTATTGTTGACAACCAGGAGGTCCCCCGGATTCAATAGGCTGGGGAGGTCATAAAAATGACGGTCTAAGAACGATCCCTCAGAACGGGCCACAACGAGCAGTCGGGCGTGGTCGCGTCTCGAACTGGGGATCTGTGCAATCAAACCTTCCGGGAGGTCATATGCGTAGTCCTGAATGTCAAACATCAGTACATTTTTCCTCAAAATCGTTATCGAACCTTCGCATCGAAGGGGCGGTTTAATGGCTCCTACTCTCCTTCGCCAGAATGTCCCGTCCGAGGCGAGCAAGTCCTAAAAATCCTGTCCCGATGAAGCTCCCCGCAGCAAGCTGCGGGGTATCAAAGCGAAATTCGCCGAAGCCAATCCGCCATTGAAAATTGAGCCAGAATAGCGGACCAATCCGCCATTGAAATTTAAGCCAGAATAGCGGACCAATCCGCCATTGAAATTTAAGCCAGAATAGCGGACCAATCCGCCATTGAAATTTACGCCGGAATGGCGGACCAACCCGCCTTCGCTAGCCCGTCCGTGACGGGCCAGCTTCAGCGCGTCGCCTTACCATCTGTGTCGGGACGAAGCTTTACGCGTAGGCCGATCATCTCTGTAGCCCCGCAAGCGGGATCTCCGCTGCGCTCCGACAAGCTACAGGGTATTCTGGCGAAAGCGAATAAAGATGCCTAATTGGAATAAGGTAACGAAAAAACTTAGTTTTAAGTCGCGTAACTTAAATAAAATGTCATTTAAAGTCAAACGTTTTTATTCGCTGTCCAAAATAAATAGGATGCCCCAGTGATAAATCGAGGAGTTGAGTTGTTAATCGCTGTAATCAGCCAGGAATAATGGAATATTGGAAGACTGGAATGCCGGGGATCATCTTTTACCTATTATTCCATCATTCCATCATTCCAAGCTTCCTTTTTACAAGCAACGGGCTCCAGAGCGACCAAAGGACTTTTTACGTGCTCTATGGGTCTATATTGGGCAAGAGTGAGAGTTTCCTATTTAAATAAATATGCCACGCCTAGGCCAACGCAAATGGACAGGAAACCGATGATCCTCAAATGCGAATCAGGGACCTCCTGGACTTTTTTCAACCATCGTTTCATCTTATCGGGAAAAGCAAAATAAGGAAGCCCCTCTACAACGAGCACCAATCCAAGCAATAAAAACAGTATTTTCATGAGGATCATCTCCCGATCATATGGTGTTAATAGAGGCCAAGTGAGTCGGTTATCTCCAATTGAGTAGGTGTGATCTCAGAGGGTTCAAGGGGCCGAGGGGTCGAGGATTCGAGTGAATTTTACCCAAAACCCCGCAACAAATACGGTGGGTAAATATCGAAGGTGGAAAAACTTCATAATTCGATATTCCTTATTACAAACCCTTGAATCCTTGACCCCTTGAATCCTTGGACCCTCTTCTCCAATTAAATTGGAGAAGAACCTTTCATGGTTTAAAATGTCCTATTCTCTATTGACTCCCAGAATCCATATAATTCTTGATATATCCATCCATTTCAGATAATCTAACACGTTTTTAGACGGGGTGCCATGATCCAATCCTACAACAGCGTCACCATCGATCTTTCTGCCCTTATACACAACCTGACTCAGGTCAAAAAGCTTGTGGGCAGGGAAACAAAAATAATGGGTGTTGTCAAATCGGATGCATATGGTCATGGCATGGTACCCGTGTCCCGTGTGTTGGAGGAAAACGGGATCGATTCTTTAGGGGTGGCCTTTCTCCATGAGGCTTTGGAGCTGAGAGATAAAGGTCTTAAGTCGCCCATCGTCATTCTGTGCGGGATTGAAACGAGGGAAGATGCCCGTGAGGTTGTCGACAAAGGCCTCACACCGGTCCTCTATGACCTCGCTCCGGCCGAGGCATTGGCGGAGGCATGCGACAGGTCGGGCAAAAGGATTCGTATTCATTTAAAGGTGGATACGGGCATGGGACGGCTCGGTATACCGGACTCGGATCTGCTCCCTTTGATGCGAAAGTTCAAAGCGCTCAAGCCCCTTCATCTCGAGGCCCTCACTTCGCATCTTTCAACGGCAGATGAAACTGAGAAGACGTATACGAAGGATCAAATAAAGCGATTTACAAAGGCTATCGAAATAGGCCGAGCCATGGGCCTGGAACTTCCTCTAAACAATCTGGCCAACAGTGCCGGAATAATGGCCCATAAAGATTCCCATTTCGATATGGTACGGCCGGGAATCATGCTTTACGGCGGTCTTCCCTCACCACAATTTCGGACCCCAACGAAGCTCAAACAGGTCATGCATTTCAAAGGAAGAATTCTGCAGATCAGAGATTTCCCCGACCATACGCCTGTCAGCTACGGGCGGACCTATTTTACAAAAGGCCTTCAAAAGATTGCGGTGCTTTCCGCAGGCTATGGCGACGGCCTACCCAGGAGCGTATCGAACCGGGGCAAAGTCCTTGTCGGTGGGGAAAAACGGGATATTGTTGGAAGGGTCTGTATGAATATGACGATGGCTAATGTGAGCGGTATGAAGGATGTCATGGCGGGGAAGGAAGTTGAATTTTTAGGGACGCAGGGGGATCATAGCATCACAGGAGATGAATTGGCCGGGTGGGCGGAAACCATATCATACGAAATTTTCTGCGCCATCGGTCAAAAAAATGGCAGGGAATATAGGCAATGAAACTAGAGTTGGATCGCGCCCTCAAATCAGCTGTTCAGAAATGTTTTGATAATGGAAGACTTAAAGAAACGGTTCTTCCTGACTACGTCATTGAAGTGCCCAATAATCCGGATCATGGTCATTTTGCCACCAATCTACCCATGGCCCTTGCCTCATCCCAAAAACGACGCCCAATAGAAATTGCAAAAACCATCGTCGACCATTTGAGTGACAGCGAGGGCTTTATTGAAAGGGCGGAAATAGCCGGCCCCGGTTTTATCAATTTCGTGGTCTCCAGTGGGCAATGGTACCAAGTTCTGTCCGGAATCATTACCCTCAGGGATGACTATGGCAAGAGTGAAATGGCTACCGGAGAGGAGGTCCTGGTTGAGTTTGTGAGTGCCAATCCCACCGGCCCCATTCACCTGGGACACGGCAGGGGGGCCGCTTTGGGTGACACCCTTTGTAGAATCCTTTCTTTCACCGGCCACAAGGTCGTTCGAGAATTTTACATCAATGATGCCGGGTTACAGATCCGGCTCCTTGGAGAATCCATATACTGCCGTTGGAGACAGTTCTCTGAACCGGGATACCCGTTTCCGGAAAATGGATATCAGGGCGGATATGTCAAGAGCCTGGCAAATGAGATAGCCGAAGAATTCGATCTGGATTCCCTCCAGCAGGAGGAGGCCGTATCCCGTTGTGCTGATTGGGGGAGTGAAAAGATGCTGACCGAACTCAAGCGGGACCTGGCCGATTTCAGAGTCCAGTTCGATGTTTGGCAAAAGGAAAGTGATCTTTATGCGGCAGGTCTCATTGAAGCATCCCAGGAGATACTCAGAGAAAAGGGGCAAAGCTACGAAAAAGATGGGGCTTTGTGGATCAAGACGTCACTTCATGGGGACGATAAGGACCGGGTCATTCGAAAAGGGGATGGTCAATACACCTATTTTGCCTCCGATATCTCCTACCATATGGAAAAATGGAAAAGGGGCTTTTCAAAGGCCATCAATATTTGGGGTGCGGATCACCATGGTTATGTCCGGAGAGTAAAAGCCGCTTTAAAGACAAATGGCATCGATGAAAACTGGCTCAATGTGTTGTTTATTCAATTAGTGAAGCTTTGGAAGGGGGGTGAAGAGATTAAGATGTCCAAAAGGGCCGGACACTATGTCACACTCAAGGAATTGGTGGAGGAGGTTGGTGTGGATGCCGTCCGGTTTGTGTTTCTCACAAAAAGCCATGATTCTCCCCTTGACTTTGACATAGATCTTGTAAAGAAGCATGATAGTGACAATCCCGTTTATTATGTCCAATATGCTCATGCAAGAATTTGTAGTGTTTTTAGGAAAGCCGCTTCAGAAGGCATCACACTACCCCCCCGGACGGATCAGATTTCAGACCGGCTGACCCTGGATGAAGAAATGGCCTTGATCAGGGTCATGGCTGAATTTCCAGCGTTATTAGAGGATATATCAAGGAGTTTAGAACCACATCGATTGACATACTATCTGACGGAACTCGCAGCACTATTTCATAAGTACTTTAATTTAGGGTCAAAGATTCCTGAAAACAGAATCGTGGGGGAAGACGTCACCCTAAGTCAGGCAAGACTCTCATTGGCTGAGGGGATACGTATTGTACTTCATAACGGGCTGGATCTTCTTGGCATCCATGCCCCGGAGAGGATGTAGAAGAGGCGAAAGGTGGTTCATCCGGGAAATGATTACGAAGTCCACAAATGTATTAAATAGACGTCTAATAACAACGGTCATCAAGTATTCATTCCCCGGATGAACCCGAAAGGTCCCAGTAGAAATGGCAAAAAAAAGATCCAAATCAAAGAAAAGACCAAAGAAAAAATACCTGGTAGAGATGACATCCTTCAGCGTCTTGCTCTGGGGTTTTTGTCTGTTCTTTTTACTCACATGGATCTTTGTGCTTGGCATCCTCGTCGGCCGTGGTTTTATTCCAGGCGGTGAAACCGCAATATTCGAGCTTAAGGCCCAAATAGCCAAACTTCAAGAGTTAGTCGGCAACAATAAGGTCGTTGAGAAAAGATCTCAAAAAGAACCAGACAAGAATCCTGCATTGGCTTTTTATGATAGACTTTCCAGTAAAAAAGTCGAGGCTAAAAGTCGCTGGCAATCCGAAGAGAATGTCGCTGTTCCCCAAAAAAAGGCGGCCCCCGATATAAGAAAAGTCCCCACCCCGAACCGCCTTGAAGGGGGAAAAACACGTCAGGAGATACAACCGAAACCCAAATCGTGGGGGAAAACCGCGACCACCTCAAAAGGGAAAGATAAAGGAGGGTATCCCGAAAGCCTGCAGATACTTTCCGAAACCTCGATTCCTGAGATTCGATACACCGTGCAGTTGGCCTCCTTGGGAAGTAGAGATAAGGCTGAAAGGTTGATCAACGATTTGGTGGACCGCGGATATCCTGCTTACTATTATGAGGCCGTGGTGAAAGGAAAGACCTATTTTAGGGTGAGGTGCGGGGAATTTTCCACCAACAGAGAGGCTGGACGCTTTGCGGAGAAGTTGACGAAAGATATGGGGATAAAGGGTTTTGTTTCGCGGTTTGAAAAGAAGCTACCTTAGAAAATGCATGAATGTCACGCCCCACACTCAGGAATGCGGGGAGCTCATTAACACTTTAGATTGAGAAAGACTTGTGATCAGGAAAGCAATCATTCAGGATATTAAACCCATACATAAACTCCTGAGTCATTATGGAGAGCAGGGTTCATTATTATCAAGACCTCTGGTTGAACTCTACGAACACTTGAGAGATTTCTTTGTCGTGGAAGGCAGCAACCCAAAGAGCCCCATTACCGGAGTGTGCGCCCTGGGTATATGTTGGGAAGATCTCGCCGAAATCAGATCACTGGCGGTCGTACCGGATCAGCAGGGGAAGAATTATGGCTCCCAGCTGGTGGAAATTTGCCTCCAAGAGGCGCAATCATTAGGATTAAAGAGGGTATTTACACTCACATATGAACCCGATTTCTTTTCCAAATTGGGTTTTAAAGAAATTGAAAAATCGACACTCCCCCATAAAATTTGGGCGGATTGCATAAGGTGTGCGAAATTCCCGGATTGTGATGAAATCGCCATGGTGATTGAACCGTCAAAGAGTAAGGAGAATGCAGTTAAAGACGCCTGACCTTTGCTCCGTGAATCTTACTCTCTTCCGCCACACCCGTTCTCCAAAACATATCATCAGAGGAGAACGGGACGCCCGCCATGGGCGGGCAGGCGTAGGAGAGCGTCGTAATCCTTATCAGGATACCCCGCGCGGGAGCATGGGGAAGTAACACTTAAGGAGGAAATCATGTTCGGCATCGGACTGCCAGAGTTGATCATTATCATGGTCATAGCCCTGATTGTTGTCGGTCCAAAAAAGTTGCCTGATTTGGCAAAAGCCCTTGGGAAGGGGATGGCGGAGTTCAGAAAGGCCACCCACGAGATCAAGGAAAGCCTGGATCTGGATGAAGACTTCAATGAAGTAAAAAGGGATTTAGAGGATTCGATCCACGACCTTGAAAAACCCCTGGACATGGAAGCCTACGGAGTAGAAGAGGAACCGATGGTTCCGGAATTGGGTGAAGATTTGGATGTCAGCGGAGAAGACCCCAACTCCGAAGGAGATCAGAGCTCTGATCTTGTTCCAAGCTCCAGGGGAGATCAGAGCTGGGAACGAGATCCCCAGAGCTCCGCAGGAGATCCCCAGAGCTCCGCAGGAGAACAGGGCTCCGAAGGTGATCAGGAGCCCCCAACAGAGTCAAAAAGCTCCGAAGGAGACCAGAGCTCGGCACGAGATCAGAGCTCAGCAGGAGATCCCAAGAGCTCCGCAGGAGACCAGAGCTCGGGACGAGATCAGAGCTCAGCAGGAGATCCCAAGAGCTCCGAAGGAGATCAGAGCTCGGAACGAGATCATAAGAGCTCCGAAGGAGATCAGAGCTCCGCAGGAGATCAGAACTCAGCACGAGATAAGGAGAGAGTCAAAGAATGAGCGATGGTGAAAAACAGCCGTTTCTCAGCCACCTTGAGGAACTACGTAAGAGACTTATTGCCTGTGCAATCGGTGCGGGGGCTGGCTTT
>JAQYVK010000533.1 GCA_030145585.1 Desulfatiglandales bacterium
CTTTTTTATATCCATCCTTGATATTGAGGATCATTCCTTCTCTCGGTCCCCCTAATACAAAAACTTCTTCCCTGGTCATGACCCATTTGACCGGTTTTCCCGATTTCAAGGCCAACAGGGTTGGAATATGTTCATAAACAATAACTTTGCCTCCAAAGGAACCGCCTACATACTGCTGCTTCACCCTGACTTTGGAAAACTCTAGACCAAATAAGGCCGCAACGTCACCCTTTACCCGCCAGATGGCCTGTTTTCCCGTAAAGAGGGTGACGCCGCCGTCAGCATCCGGGTGCACAACAACCGAATGGGGTTCGAGAGCGCCGTGCTGGATAGAAGGGGCCATAAACCGATTCTCCACGATCAGATCGGAATTCTCAAAACCCTTCTCTACATTCCCATGATAAATCTTTGTGTGCGTAAACACGTTTGGCCGATCCGGAGACAAGCGTTCCGGAGGCATCATTACCATATAGCTGGAAAAGTCAGGATGGATGACAACCGATGGATCGGTACTTGCAGCCTCTTCCACATCGAAGATGGCGGGGAGTTCTTCGTATTCGACTCTAATCAGTTCCAATGCCTCCTCTGCGGTCTCTATAGTCGTGGCAGCCACAGCAGCCACCGGCTCGCCTATATAACGAACCACACCTCTTGCCAATATCGGGAGATCCTTAATGACCATCGTTCCGGTTAACTTCTGCGGGGCATCTTTATCTGTCACCACACAACGCACACCTGTGACTTTCTCCGCCTCCGACGTATCGATATTCATGATTTTGGCGTGTGGATATGGACTACTCAACACCTTCATGTGAAGCATGCCTGGTAATTTGAGGTCCGTGCAGTATTTCTCTTTCCCCATAACCTTGGATCTTGCATCCTGTCGTATGACACTTTTTCCAATCACCGAGAAATCCGTCATTTTCTCAACTCCTGTTTTTTTACCAACTTCGTTCCTGTCAGCTAGACATCAATTTCTTATAGATAGATCTTTAATATTGCGGATTTACTGTTGCAATCATCGCATTAAATCCCCCTCGATCCCTCTTTACAAAAGGGGGAAGAAGGGATCCTCCCCTCGCTTTTTCTAAGGGGGAGAGGTTCAGTTAGAGGACGAAAAATCAAGCGCCCCATTCGGGATACCCGGCTGTATTGCCCGGCACCCACTCGGGTGGAATGCGGTAGGCCCGGTAAATGCCCGTGAGGCCCTCCACCTGGAAAACATAGTCCCACACGTTCTCCCCGTCCGGTGTCACTTCAAAGATGTGCTGCTCAGAACCCACGACTATCAGCGTATTCCCATTAGGCAGTCGCTGGGCATTGCTGATCAGGGGGCTGAAAAATCTTTTAGGGCCTGATTGTTCACCATATTCCCAGACCATATCGAAGGTGACAGGATTGAATTCAATAACGCGTGAATAGTCTCTTCTGTATCTTGGATACCCATCGGGTCCTCCTAAACCTGATGCTCCTCCATTGTCAAAGACCAGGATGTTGCCCTCTCCCGGTAATCCTTTGGGGATCATGTGGGAACCGTGCTGACCAATGAACTGCCCCAGTTTATATTCCGGGGTGTCCTCCCCAAAATCAGGGCCCACCCTCCAGACAATTTTTCCAGTGGCCCTACTTGCGATGGCAATAAAGTTGGCAATACGCGAACTTATCATGAAGTTTTCCGGGTGGAAGCGTTCATCCCCCTTTTCCTCGTACCAATGATTTCTGCCGAGCAGGGAAAGGGTATTGAGGTGAATCCAATTGCCATATCCCCTGTCCTCCATATAGGACGGGTCTTTGTAAATGGCCTCTTTTGCAGACGTATCGAATCCAAACTCTTCAAAGTGATCCGCCGGGGGCCACTCAAAGCCGGTGAGGTTACCGTCCCAATCAATCTCATAAATAACATCATCGGCCAGTTCCTTATCGCTTATCTCAGGGACCACCCTGTTTTTGTGTCCAATAATCATTGTCTTTCCCCTGTCGACAAAATCCTGACCTGGGGCATAATAGCCGACGGGATTACCCTCTCTCTCATAATCATGGTGCTGACGCGACATCATGACACCGGTCCCGTCATCATCATAATCACTGTACGCCCATTCTTCCTGACCGTCCCAGCTCACCTGTACCATCTCAATATTATCGAACCATGGGAATGGTTTCTTCCCCCCTTTTGACGAATTGGGGGGAGCCCCCGCGGGGCGGGATCCCTCTTGCACCCGATCAGGTTCCAGCGGGTGCTTTCCCATTCGGGTGCGCTTATAACCAATGACTGAGCCACCAGGCAGCATTCTTGCCGGACTCCCATTGATCTTCCATTCACGGAGGGTGTTTCCTTCCATATCTATGAGCGTGGCCTTTGCATGAGGGCCTCCCACAGGGCTTAAGAGGGTGTACCCCTCGCACGATTTCGATGCCATTTTAGAACCTCCATTTTTTTCCATTCAGAATGGGCCTTTTTTTGCAGTGTCTTCGTCAATCCGCCTGTGGCGGATAAATCTGCAGAATTAGTTGTGCGGCGTACTACATGCACGCGGCTGTATACGTTTCCGTATACACCTTTGCCTAATTCTTTGATCGTCTTGACACTGCAAAAAAATTTATCTTTCTGAAATGGAAACTTGTCATTGTTCAAATTTGGTTAGAGGGTGGACAATGTCAATTTCTTCGATGATGATGGGCTATGGTTCATTTCCTGTGCAGGCCATGACCGCGTCCACGATTTTTACATAGCCCGTACACCGGCACAGATTGCCGCTCAATCCCTCCCTAACCTCTTCCTCTGTTTGATTCTTGTTATCGTCAAGCATGGCCCTCGCAGCCATTAT
>JAQYVK010000534.1 GCA_030145585.1 Desulfatiglandales bacterium
ACTCCTTATATTTATTTTCAGTCTTTTATTAGGTTTAACAGGGAGTTTTATTGCGGTCGGCCGTTTTTTTAGATTACTTGGTTAGAATTTACCCAAAACAGTTTTTTTCGCATTTCGCTGAGTCAGACTCTGATTCTCTCATAGGAAGAGAAGAAGAACCTTAGAAGCCATCTCAAAAATAGAATAATAGTTCGAGGTCAAGGACAAACAAAATCGAACCGCAGAATATCGAACAAGGAATAATGAATTTCGAAGGACTAGAAAAGATCTAGCTTTTTAGATTGGATGGTTTAGATATTGGCCTAATCATCGAAAAGCGTTTCTTTTTCATTTCCCGCTAATGCGGGAAGCATTTTTTGGCCGGACAAGTCGTCCGGCTAAATGTCTGTGTGGGTCGAGAGACCCTGAGAGAATTCGATGGGGAACGGGTGGCTGAATCGAAAACTCCGTCATTCGGCATTCCTTTTTCGATATTTACCCGCCATTAGTGTGGAGGGTTCGATATTTATCGGCCGTTCGTGTGGAGGATTCGGTTCTTGCCCGCCGTCCCTGTGGCGGGTTAAGTTCACTCGAATCCTTGACCCCTCGAATCCTTGAATCCTGTTTATCATTACGATTCAAGCCAGACACAGAGATCGGGCTATTTGGCATTTTTGAGATGGCTTATAGTCATGTTTCTGCGTTCCTACCCAGAGCCATCTTTTATCTAAGGCTTCCTGTTTTTAACCATGCAATATCTTTTTCTGTTCAAGAATGAATGGCCATATGACCCGAGCTTCGAAATAAGGGAACCGAAGGATGGTGGGAATATATCCTCATCTGCGCTTATCTTCGAAGAGGTCTCGGAAAGAGAAAAATATGATAAAGGCGATTAATTAGACAACACATCTTAGAGCGTCTACAACGAATGGATAAGTTGAAAGGAGAGATCCAACATGACTGAATCCTCTAGCCACGGTCCAATGGATTGGCCTTATCCCATTGCCTATGGAAAGGAAAATGAAATTGACGCGGATGTCCTGGTGCTCGGTGGTGGACTGGCAGGGTGCTTTGCGGCCATAAGTGCCGCCAAGAAAGGGCTGAAAGTCGCCCTTGTGGAAAAGGCGGCCGTGGTCAGGAGCGGTGCGGCCGGGTCCGGCGTAGACCACTGGATGTATGCGGCCACCAATCCCGCCTCTAATGTCTCCCCGGAAGAACTGACTGAAGCCTTGATTTCCAGTTATGGGGGCTATCTGTGCGGCATCAACAACTACATTGCCAGCCGGGAAAGTTGGGATACGCTCCTTGAATTGGAAGCCCTCGGCATGAAGATAAGGGACTCAGAGGATGAGTTCAAGGGGGCAGAATTCAGGGATGAAGCGACCAAACTCCTCTTTGCTTACGACTATGACAACAACTATACCATACGTATCTGGGGAACGAGGATGAAGCCTGTCCTGTATCAGGAATGCAAACGGCTGGGCGTGAAAATATTTGAACGGACCATGACCACCAGTCTTTTGACGGAAGATGGAAAGCAGGGCGCCAGAGTTATCGGGGCCACAGGATTTCATACCCACACAGGCGAGTTTTATGTTTTCAAAGGCAAGGCGACGGTCCTCTGTATGTCGCGTCCGGCGCGCCTTTGGACCTTCTCAACGGAATTTATCGGATTCTCAGGCTCCTCCTTTCAACCGGCCAACTGCTGTGGTGACGGGCATGCTATGGCCTGGAGGGCGGGTGCGGATTTTTCTTTGATGGAGAGATCAATCCCCTCCGGAGGCGGTTTCGGTTACCCGCCCTACGGGGTTGGAAATCCTCGCAACACCTGGTATGCCTGCTCCCTTGTGGATTCTAACGGTAAAGAAGTCCCTTGGGCGGACTGTCACGGTAAAAAGCTCCAAAAGGTGGAAGAACGCTACAGGACAGCTTCAGGCCAAAGGTTGTTCCTTATTGGGGGTGGACCTCACACCGGCGGCATCGGTATGGACTTTATGCAGCCACGACCGGCCTTTGATTTGGACACATTCACCCCACCCTTCTATGCGGATTTGCCATCCATGCCGGACCATGAACGACGGGTCATATTCGGTCTCATGGTGGGTCAAGAGGGAAAAACCAACATCCCCGTTTATTATAACCTGACTCAGGCCGGGTTTGATCCGGATCAGGACATGCTCCAGTGTTATGAAAATTCCTGGTCCGGTGTGGGCCCTCCTCAATGGCGGTCACCTGCCGGATTCTACTCCGGCGGCTTGATCATAAACTGGGACCTGATGACCAGTCTGGAGGGTCTGTTCGCGGCCGGAGAACAGTTGGTCTCATCGGTGGGATGCGCCCATGCTTGTACGACGGGTCGGTATGCTGGAAAAAAAGCCGCCGATTACGCCCAAGGAGCTGCAGATCCGGTGATAGATCCCAGGCAGGTGGAAGGGGAAAAGACCCTTATCTATGAACCGCTCGGTCGACAGGACGGCATTGAATGGAAGGAGTTGGAAGCAGGAATCGGCCGGGTTATGCAGGATTACTGCGGCGCCGTCAAAGATGAACGCACCTTAATCCTTGGCCTAAAATGGATCGATGAAATTAAAGAAAAAGAGGCCCGGGAAGTTCACGCAAGGAATCCGCACGAACTGATGCGGGCCATGGAAGTCCTGACCATACTCACGGCCGGGGAGATGGTGTTTCATGCATCCCTGGCACGCAAGGCGAGTAGCGCCCTGCTCGGTTTCAAAAGGTCGGACTATCCGGAAGAGGAGCTCCCTGACAAACGAAAATGGATTATCACGAAACTGACAGATGGCGGGATTGATGTCGCCGAGAGGCCTCCCTATTTTTGGGGTGATTTGAAAGAAAACTATGAAGCCCACAAT
>JAQYVK010000535.1 GCA_030145585.1 Desulfatiglandales bacterium
GTGATGTCACGGATATCTTGCCCTTTTCAGGATCTGATTCATAGGGCCCGAGCAGTTGATACTCCACCTCTTCCTCGGTCTGCACATTGTATAATAACACAGTGCGCCCAAAGACTACCCGATCTGCCGGACCCTGATCCAAATCGATTATCTCAGATGTCGCGATTACTGACTTTAATTCATTAATCCTTCCCTCAAGAAAAGACTGCCGTTCCTTGGCTGCGTGATATTCAGCATTTTCGCTGATATCACCGTGGCTCCGTGCCTCTGCTATGGCCCGGATATTTTTTGGCCTCTCAACCTTTTGCAGGCGGCTCAATTCATCTCTTAGTTTTTCAAGGCCGTCCTTTGTAAAAGGAATTTTGTCCATATTATCTTCCTCATTTAGTAATTCAGGTTTTAAACTCTATTTCTTCATGTTTTCCCATTCAATATTTCACGCCTTGGCGTGATTGGACGTTCGACCTGCCCGCAATGCCTTTGGGTCATCTTGGTAGAATGTCCTTGTGTCTTGGCCCGGTGTCAATGATCATTCCACCATCCTTTGTGATGCATGGCAGGCGGGTGTTCGATGTTCATGTTTTCCAGTCCGTCCTTGGCAAAATCAACTTAGTGCTTATGCGCTTATACCCCCAGCCCGAGGGCTGCGCCTGCCTGGCTTATAACAAGGGCAACAAAATAGGCGACAACCAGATTAAAGGCGATGGAAAACCCGGCCCATTTCCACGAACTTTCCCTCTTGATCATAATGACGGTCACAATACAGGGAACGTATAGCATAGTAAAAATGATAAGGGTAAAGGCCAGCAATGGGTTCCAATCGGGATTGTTCTTGAGCCTTTTAGACAGGGAACCAGCTTCATCCGGATCCACATCGCCTAACGAATAAGCAGTCCCTAAGGTGGAGATAACAACTTCCTTGGCAGCAAAGCCTCCCACAAGGGCAATATTTGTTCGATAGTCAAAACCCAGGGGCCTTGTAATGGTCTCCAACCGTTGGCCAAGCCACCCGGCAATGGTGCCTTTCAGGGCAGACTGCTGTTCCTGGACGTCAATATAGGTCATATCGCGTTTATAATTGATATAGCGCGAGGCCGCAGTTAAGTGGGTGCCGTCTATTTCCTGTTTTGTAAATTTTATGCTTTCGAGAAAAAAAGTTGCCTTGACTAAAGAAAATAAAGGCCGTTTGTCGAAATCTGCAAGAGAAACATTTTCGTTTTCTTTTGTGGCCTGCAAAGATAAGTCGTAAAGTCCGTTAAGATCCGCAAGCTCCTTTTCGTTTTTCACCCATTCCATGACATCCGGCGAAGCCAGGAAAGACTGGGTGAGCTTTTTACGTTGATCCTCAAAAGATTTTATCTGATTTTCGGATGGCCCCGGGAATGTCATCATCATCCATATGATAATAGAAAACCCCAGGATTACTGTTCCAGCCTTCTTGATGTATTGCCATGTCCTTTCCCATGTATGGATCAAGAGCCCCCTGAGGGTAGGCATACGGTAGGGAGGGAGTTCCATTACAAAGGGCGTCTTGGGGCCTTTTAAAACCGTGGCGCGAAGGAATTTAGCGGCGAACAACGCAAAGCCCCAGGAAAGGAGGGTAAGGTAAAACATCATCTGGGCCTTGTGTTCGGAGAAAAAGGCGCCAATAAGCACAGCATATACGGGTAATTTCGCCCCGCAGTTCATGAATGGAACCACAAGAAGGGTGGCGATTCTTTCCTTGGGATCTCTCAATGTCCTCGCAGCCATAACGCCTGGAACGGCGCACCCCCCTGATATCCCGCCGCTTACGATAAGGGCCATAACTGAATTCCCATGAAGCCCGAACCATCTAAGGACCCTGTCCAGCATATACGCTACCCTCGCCATGTATCCGGAGTCCTCCATAATAGCGATGGCGAAGAACATGAACATGATGAGGGGGACAAACCCCAAGACCCCGCCCACGCCATCTATGACCCCTGATGTGATCAGTGACTGCAGGTACCCCGGTGCAATAACAGACGAGACTACATCTTTAAGGCCATCAAAGAATGCCTCAAACCACCCGAGAGGTGCCTCACTCGCTGAGAAGGTGAATACATAGATTAAATATAGTATGGCCAACATAAGGAGGGGGCCGATGATTCGGTTTGTTAATACCTTATCGATCTTATCCGAAAGATTAAGCCTGGCGTCAATCTTTCTCTTGACCACTTTTTTTGTGATAGCGGTAATGTATCCGTAGCGATGGTCGGCAATTATACCTTCCGGTTCTTCTTCGAGGGTGTCCATTATATGCTTAAAGGTCTTTTTGCAGATGGCATCGATTTCCTGGCCAAGATTGGGGTCCCTCTTGAGCAACTCTATGATCTGGCTATCGCCTTCGAGGCATTTGAGTGCTCTCCATCTGGAAGGGTATTTTTTGTCAAAAACTCTGGAGCCCTCAATGATGGCCGCAATTTCATCCAGGCTCTGGTCAATGTCCATGCCGTAAGATATTACCGCCGGATGCCATTGTTGCCCTTCTTGTGCTATTTCCAGGACCTTATCGAGGAGTTCCTGAATCCCCTTGTTTGATCTGGCAACCATGGGTACGACAGGGGTCCCGAAGAGTGTAGATAACTGCTGGTGATCCACACGAATGCCCCTGGACTCTGCCACATCCACCATATTGAGGGCAATGATCAGGGGAATTCCCAGTTCTTTGAATTGGACGGCCAGGTAAAGGTTCCTGTCCAGATTGGAGGCGTCCACGATATCGACAACCAGATCGGGCCTTTCGTTGACCAGGAAATCTCTGGCCACGATCTCTTCCAGTGAATAGGCGGTCAGGGAATAGGTTCCGGGGAGGTCCACCAGCTCTATTCTACAGCCTTTATGGGTGACATGTCCGACCTTCTTCTCTACAGTGACACCCGGATAATTCGCAATCTGCTGTCTGGCGCCGGTAATGGCGTTAAAAACAGTGGTTTTCCCTGAATTTGGGTTTCCTGAAAGTGCAATGGTAATCTTGTTTTTCATTGTTTTCTATTGTTCATCTATATAAAAGATCTTTAGACAGGATTACCCCGCTTTCAGCGGGGCAGGCATGGTTAAACAAGATTTTTTTGTGTCCTGCACATCTTTATTTAAATCCTGCGTTACAAACATATTGATATTATAGATATTTTGTAATTGTTTTTAGGTAAGTAAATGGTAAAATAACTCGTTCGGGAATGAGCTCGACCTTATCTGACAAAACTTATGTAGGGACAGTCCTGTCTATTGTTAGCTAAGCTCTTACGAATCTTATTATTTAAACATCTATATAATATATTTTCTTACAAACAGGATATATTTTTTGATTTACAAGATTTTATAATCAGGTCCATCCTGTTATCCTGTCTAAAAGATACCTGAGTATTACTCCTTTTTTCCTAAAAATGGGGTTACTGTTCGTCTACCTCGACCAGGATATGGTCTGCCTCATTATTTCGAAGTGTCAGGACATAATCTCTGATTTTGACAGCCACGGGATCCTTAAGAGGTGCATGCCCCTGTATCTGAATAGGCGTTTCCTGCACCAGACCCATTTCCCTTACCCTTCTCCCAATATCACCCGAAGCAGATACCTTCTTAATAACGCCTTTCTGATTATCCGACATCTCACGCATTTTAATAATCTTTTTCATACTTTAGACCTCGTTAAGTGGTTAAGTAGTTGTTCTTGTTTGTTTTTGTACAGATTGCATGAAAATTGGACACTCGTAGAATTTAGGTATTTAGGAATTCAGGAATTTAGGAATTGAAATATGAATCTTTTCCTTATCTTAATCCCTCAATCCCTAAATTCACAATTCCTCAATTTGGCTCCATATAGC
>JAQYVK010000536.1 GCA_030145585.1 Desulfatiglandales bacterium
CAGATGGGGGAAGAAATTTATGGAGCACCCCTCCGGCACCGGCCCCTTTAAAGTAGTATCGATTAAACCGAGGGAAAAGATCGTTGTAGAGAGATTTGACGACTATTGGGGTCCAAGGCCCTATATTGACAGGATTGAATATATCTTTATCCGCGATGATGATGCCCGGCTGATCGCCCTTCAAAAGGGTGAAATCGACATAGCCAACTATATGACGTTCGCACAAGAGCCACTTATCACGAAGGATCCCAACATAGACATCCACATAACGAACAGCCCTCTGATCGTACAAAAGTATTATTTCAACTTCCTGAAGTGGCCATCGACAGACAAACGATTCAGGAAGGCCCTATGGATAGGGGCAGACTGGAAAACAAGCGCCATCAATGCCTATCCCTACAAAAAGGGGCTCTATGCGGGGACCCACCTGAATCGATCTGATTTTTATAATCCGGATGCCTGGAAGCTGGTGCCGGCATACAATCCCGAAGAGGCGAAGAGGCTGATAAAGGCCGTAGAAAAGGACGCAGGAAAAAAGATCCCCCCAATATATTGGCTTAGTCAAAACAACTCGACAGGGCGGACCATGGGCGAGATTGTCAAACTTCAACTGGCCCAGCTCGGTGTGACTCTCAATCTTCAACTTTTGCCCCCGGCCAACTGGTATGAAAAGGGTTATGGAACGCCGGTCCGTGAATGGGACCTGTTCGGTTACGGACTGGCTTATGGCCTCGACCCCGCACTGGGTTACATGACCTTTGCAACCGATTCGGGCTCGCATAAGGACGGCAAGTCTCTGGGGGGCTATTCCAACCCCGAATTCGATCAGTATCTCATAAAGGCGGAGAATGCCTCGACGGCTGAAGCACGGGTAAAGTATTATCATGAGGCAGAGAAGGTGTTGCTCAAGGATGTGGCCTGTATCCCAACATTCAATATGCAAACACTTAACGCCTACAGTAAGAGAGTCAAGGGATTCAAACAAAATAATACCGGACTCGTCTATGTCACCAACACATTTTCCAACTTCTGGTTGGAAAAATAGGGTGATACTGCCTCCACTGCCTCCCCTATAGGGGAGGCAATAAAGAAGGTAGAACTTTAACCAAAGAGGGTGTGGTCGGTGGGCCCATGATATTGCTAAGATCAAGGGGCCTCCTACCACGCCCTCTTTTTATTCAAACTTGGAAGGCTTGGTCCTGAGGGCCAGGTCGGAGTTCAAGGGCTACGCCGCAGAGGTAATAATTCCGGGACTATAATGACAACCCACCACAGTAACGGCGGGCAAGATGTCAAAATCCAAAGTCCAAATGAATGCCAAATTCCAAAACATTTAAGGACCAAAAAATTATCACGAAAAGGGGAAAGAGGGAAAACACGAAATAAGAAGGCTTTATGAATGCTGATAACTCTTTTTTTCGTGTTTCATATATTTCGTGCTTTCGTGATTGTTCTTTTCTTTTAAACACTAATAGAGGGCAGTCTCTTTGGGTGAGGATTCTTTACTTAAGGGATGGTGAGACGTTAAAGGGAAGAGTTTCAGACGATATGGCAGGCCACGAAATGACCTGGGTTAATCTCCCTAAATACGGGTTCCTCTTCCTCGCATATACCCTTTTTGCTGACGCATCTTGGGTTGAACCGACACCCTGGAGGCGGGTTCATCGGAGAAGGGACTTCCCCGGTAAGAGGAACTTTATCAATCCGGCCGTCCGGATTTGGCGTCGGACAAAGGGGCAGGAGGGCTTTGGTATAAGGGTGAAGGGGATTTTCGAAAAGTTCGCTACGTTTTGCCATTTCCACCATCTTACCTAAGTACATCACCGCGATACTATCACATATAAATCTTGCAGCGGCCAGATTATGGGTAATGAAGAGGTATGATATGTTCAATTCTTTCTGGAGATCTTTCATCACGTTGAGAATTTGGGCCTGAATGGACATATCAAGGGCGCTGGAGGGTTCGTCAGCGACAATAAACTTGGGATCCAGGACCAGTGCCCTAGCGATGGCAATCCGCTGTCTCTGGCCTCCTGAAAATTCATGGGGGAACCTGGACAGATGTGCCGGTTCCAGCCCCACTTTTTCCATGGCCTCATAGCATTTCATCTTTCTTTCGAGGCGGTCGGTTCTGCCGTGGGTTTTGAGGATTTGGTTCAACATACTCCCTACAGTCATACGGGGATTGAGAGATGAATAGGGATCCTGAAATATGATCTGCATATTTGCCCTTAACTCTGTCATTTCCTTTGCGGGAAGATTCGACAGGTTCGTGCCTTCAAAAATGATGTCCCCTGAAGTGGGCTCGTAAAGCTTAAGAATGGTTCTTCCCAGTGTGGTCTTCCCACATCCGCTCTCCCCCACCACTCCCAGGACTTCACTCTGTCCCAATCGAAAACTGACCCCATCGACTGCTTTGAGGGCTTGGCGTTTTCGAAACCCCTTTTTGATGTAAAAGAACTTTTTGAGGTCCTTAATTTCCAGAAGATGAGAATTGCTGTCACTGTCCTTCAATTTTTTCGCTCCTTTTATACCATATGACAAGCTATCCAGTGCCCTGCCTCCCTTTCCTCGAGAGGGGGAGGTTCGTTTTTACAAATTTCTCCAGCCAGATCGCATCTCGGATGAAACTTACATCCTGGTGGGGTGTTTGCCAGGTTGGGAACTTGGCCTCGTATCACATTCAAGGAATCTACATGTTGGTCAAGCCGGGGGACAGCCCCCATCAAGGCCGTCGTATAAGGATGGGTCGGGTTCATGACGATCGTGCGAATATCGGAATACTCCACGATATTTCCGGCATACATGACCGCAGCGAAAGTACAGACCCAGCTCAGTACGCCGAGATCATGGGTTATGAATAGAAGCGTGGTCTGTTTCTCTTCCCTCAACTCACCCAAAAGCTTCATGATCTGGGCCTGTGTGGAGACATCAAGGGCGGTGGTCGGTTCATCGCAGATGAGCAGATCGGGCTCGCAGGAAAGGGCCATAGCGATCATCACCCTCTGCAGCATACCGCCTGATAATTCATGCGGATACTGGGAAAAAATACGTGCTGGATCCGGGATATGGACCGACTGGAGGTATTTATGGGCCGTTTCCTTGGCCCGATCACCTCGTGCTCCAGTCTTATGGAACTTTATCGCTTCGGTCATCTGGTTGCCGATTGTAAAGGAAGGGTTCATGGATGTCATGGGTTCCTGGAAGATCATGGCAATCTCTCCTCCCCTGACGTGTCGCATCTCCTTTTCCGACAACTGCAGGAGATCTCTTCCTTTGAAACGGATCTGGCCGGAGACAATTTTACCGGGGGGGTCGGGTATGAGACGTAAAATAGAGAGGGCGGTCATAGATTTTCCGCATCCGGATTCTCCAAGGAGTCCCAGGGCTTCTCCCTTGGGGATCTTGAGGGCCACACCGTCAACCGCCTTCACAACACCCTCTTCAGTGAAAAACTGGGTTCGCAGGTCGTTGATTTCAATCAGC
>JAQYVK010000537.1 GCA_030145585.1 Desulfatiglandales bacterium
CGGTTGAGATGAAAGCCAGGATGATGTGTTGGGCGTATCACGAGTATACAATAAATTAGAGTTGTCCCTTTTAAGGCGTCCCGCATGTTCCTCAAGAAGCTGTAGGAGGCTATATGAGAAAGGGGGAGTAAACTGTCGTAAAAGATGGCAGACTCCCCCTCTTTTTTTTGATAATGTTACGGTTCTTAATGCCCCTTCTTTCAAACGATTAATATCATTTCGAATGAAACAATAAACTATCCAAATCTTGCCAAAATCGCCTGACTGTGCAACATTCCCAATATATTCGTTTCAGCCGTATTCATAGTCTTCGTTTTTCCGCAAATTGGAAATCAAAAATTGTGAAAGCATTCGCTCTTCTTGCCAAAATTTTGTTGCTTATGGTCTTCTCGAGCATGGCAAATGCCGGGCAACTGTATTCATATCAACAGCGGGTTATCATCTGTATGTTGCCGCTTGAGCATGCGGATGCTGAACAACTGGCTGATGTCCTGGCTCCTTTTCTTTCACCACAGGGAAAAATTGCAACTTATTCGCCTACGAATACCCTAATCATCAAAGATCAACCATCGAAGGTGAGAATGCTTATCAAGGTTATAAAAGGAAGAGCGGATTTGTCGGAATGCCAAAACTTCGAAAACGTTCCGGAGGGGAGCAAGAAAATTCCATAGGATCGGACAAGATCAAAAGTTTAGAGTTGATCTGAATACGTTGTGTTTCCCTGTAAGGGGTATTAAATGATTTTCTTAATGGAACGAAGAAAGGTTTTGGCTCGTCTGGCCAATTGGGTTTTCGCATTCGGGCTTGCATCATTTTTACCCCTGAAGGGAGCAATCGCAAAAGACAAAAAGCAAAACCAGGGGGCAGGTATGAAACTTCCACAACCAAAAATAGAAGGGTCGATCTCGGTGGAGCGGGCGATCCGGCAAAGAAGGACCATTCGAGGCTATAGTTCCCAGATGTTACAGGTGGATCAACTGTCCCAATTGCTTTGGTCAGCCCAGGGTCTTACGGGAAGCCGCAGGTTCAAACGGGCAGCCCCCTCGGCCGGCGCTCTTTATCCCATGGATGTTTACGCCGTTGTGGGGCATAACAGCGTGGTGCAAATTGACGCCGGCGTTTACCTCTACGAACCTGGAGCGCACAAGTTGGCGTTGATAACCAATCAGGATTTAAGAGATCGTGTTGCCCGAGCCGCCATCTCACAGATGTGGATGGCCAATGCTCCGATCAATCTTGTCATAACCGCCGAATACAGCCGAGTGATGGGCAAATACGGAAAAAGGGGTATTCGATATGCGCAGATCGAAGCGGGTCATATTGGCCAAAACCTTTTTCTACAGGCTGAAGCGCTGGGTTTGAAGGCCGGAATTGTCGGGGCATTTCATGATAAGGAGGTAGCTGAAGTAATGAAATTACCCCGCTCACATGAACCGTTGCTGATCATGCCGATAGGTTATGCCGCCTAAACTCAATTATATCAGTTTGTGGTGTCTGGACAAGCAGATGATATATGATTTGACATCAATACCCACGCATTGGAACTTTAAGGGCGCCCTTGACTGATGGGGCTTGTGAGGAAGAAATGTTGATTGTATTTGGTCCGTTTTAGAGACGAAATTGGCTGTTTAGTAAATATTATCCAATACCCGCATCTTATAAACTTCAGACAGAAAAAGCCCCAGATCAATATCTCTGGAGCTTTTTATTATGGTGCGAGGGACAGAATCACCACGGTTCTCCAGCCTCAAACCTTCTTTGCACATCAGCCAGGGCCGATAGTTTCATAACCTCGATCACCTTAGGATCATATCCGGTACGGCTAACAAGGTACAAATAAGTCTGAATAATCTCTTTTTTAACATCCTCAAGCTGGTTTTCATTCATTGGTTGTGGTTTCGTCTGGTCGGTGTTCATAATAGTTCCTCCTTTCCTAGGGATATTATCAAACACCTGTGACAGATGCGGTCACAAACATACTGGTGAATATATGTTTCGGCTATCACATGGATTATAGATCATTCAAGAGTGCAGATATATAGCAGAAATCAGTAATTGAGGTCCACTTGTGATAAGTTTACAGTATCTGTACTTTTTAAGGGTCGAAAATGTTTCAGATACGTTGGAGTAATCACAAGTTTTCGAACAGCAAAGAAACCTGTGATATCAGCAGTTAGATTTAATATTGGAGTCAACTGCTCATATACAAGATATAGACATCTTCCGTCCCGAACGCGAGTATTTCAGCGATGGAATAACTGAGAAATGGCGTCTTATCTTTACGATTCTAGCTTCCGTCGACCTGCGCAAACAATTTTTGGATGGGGTCCGATTGGAGGTAGCCCTCTTTCAAAGCTGCGTCGGCCAAGCCTTCCGCGATGCCCTGAACAACTTTCAACGCTGTCTTAAATTCCGCTCTTGCCTCTTTGCTTCTGCCTTGCTTGAGCAGCAGTTTGCCTGCGGCCTGGTGGGTCTTCCAGAGCAGGGTGGGATTGCCCAGTTGCATGGCTAGGCCGAGTGCTTGGTTCAGTTCGGTTTCTGCGTCCGTTATATGGCCCTTTTCCGATAAGATGTCGCTCCTAAGGCGCCAGGCACGGACTTGATATTTCTTGTAGGGGAATTTATTGGTCCACAGGTGTTCGAATAATTCGGAAAGAAAACCTTCTGCTTTGTCCATATCTCCCTTTTGAAACCAGAGTTCACCCAATCCGAGCAGGCATCGCGGATACCATCGCGTTCTGCCACGATAGTATGCGGGGTTTCTGGCACTATCATAGACCAACTCCAGGTTCTCTCGGGCTTTTTTCCTATCTCCAGTCATTAGATAATTCTCACCCAAATTGACCCGTGTCTGGGATTCTATTTCGAAAAAATCCGAAGCACCTGGCCATAGCGATCCCTGGATGGAGTCCAGGGCCAGATTGTTGTAATCGATCGCCCTGTAGAAGTGGCAGAGCTCATGATAGGCCCAGCCCAACGAATTCGACATTATGGGGGTAGCGTATAGTTCACCGGATTTCATACCAGATTCTCGTCCCTCCTCCATTATCCCAATCGCTTTCTGGTAGCGGCCTTGTTCTCCAAGTGCCAGAGCGTAAGTAAAAGCCGAATTCACATATAAAATAGGCGTAGCTGATGCTTTTAATGCCGGAATCACCGGTTCAAGGATTTCTGAACATTTCTTACAATCTCCCCGCCACCTATGGTAAATACCAATATAGAATGCTGCTTGATCGGAAAACGGCGAATTCTGGGCGCGCCGGGTCAGATCGTTCATCTCTTTTTCCTTGGCTAGCGCCATGGGCAGATCTTCCCACAACGCCAAGGAGCAAAATGCTTGTTGAGCCACAACTCCCAATAAGCTTTCCATGTTATCGGCCACAAGGGGTTCAATTTCTTCCAGGATCACTTTCACTTGGCCGATTTCAAGACTGATCCTAGCGGCAGTGGCTTGGAACAACATAGCCTTCACCAAAAGGTCGGTTGCTCCCTCGCGAAGGGCAATATCTGCCGCTCTTTTCAATTCCTGAAGGGCATAGTGCCCCTGCCCTAAATCAAGCAGTGCTTCGCCCCTCTCTACTGAAAGATCGTAGCGTATCCTCCAGGGCACATCTGGCTTGTGCTTCTCCAAAATTTCTTTGGACCGATTGAAATTATCCAAAGCGGTCTGAATGTTGTAGTTATGCCGCGCCTTCATCCCCGCCTTGACCTTGTACTCGACCGCCTTGTCCCAGATCTCCCCCTGATCGAAATGATAGGCCAGGATCTCGTAAAACTCCTCCAACCTCTCTGGGTAGATCTGCTTTATAGCCTCTCCTATCTCCCCATGGATCTCCTTTCTCCTTTTGTGAAGCAGACTTCCATAAGCCACCTCCTGCGTTAGGGCATGTTTGAAAATGTATTCCAGCTCTGGAAAAAGACTCTTCGCATAGATAAACTCCAATCCCTGAAGGTTAAGTAGATAGGCTTTGAGTTCTTCCCGCAACCCGGTGATCGTTTGCAGAATGCGAAAGGCAAAGTCCCTGCCAATCACAGATGCGACTTGCATAGTCCGTTTGATGTTATCCTCCAATCGGTCCATCCGGGCGGCGATAATCCCCTGAATGGTATCCGGGATCCGAATATCCGCAACCTTACCGCTCAACACAAATTGTCGATCTTTCTTCTGAATAGAACCGTTTTCCAGCAAGTTATGGGTGAGTTCTTCCATAAAAAGGGGATTCCCAGATGTTCGATTAAGGATGAGTTCTCTGATCTTAGGATTGACTTCGCCTCCCTCTAAAATGGCCTTCACGAGCTCAGCGCTTGATTGGGCAGTAAGTTGATTCAACCCGATCTTGCGATAATAGGATTTACTGCCCCATTGATGGGTATATTCCGGTCGATAAAGAAAGATGAGCAGGATATGGGTGCTGGCCAACCATCCGATCAGATAATTTAAAAGTTCTTCCGAGGTCTTATCGGTCCAATGCATGTCCTCGACTGCTAAGACGAGGATCCTTTCTTGACTCACTCGAATAAGCAAATCCCTGATAGCCTCAAAAGTCCTTTCCCTTTTTTGCTGAGGTCCTAGCTTGATAAAATCTTTGTCATCCAACTTGAGAGATAAAAGATCCATGAAAGGTGAGAGGGTGCTTTCAAGCTTTTCATCGAGCCCGGCTATCTTCTCCGCCATTTTCTTCTTGATAATGAACTCCGGGTCACCTTCCTTGATCTCAAAGTAAGACCTCAAGATATCCAGGAAAGGCAAATAACTAATAGAGCTGCCATAGGGGAGACACCGGCCATCGATGTAGGCGTATTTACTCTGAAGCAGTTGATTCTTGAATTCAAGCAGAAGTCTGGATTTCCCAACCCCGGCCTCACCTACGATTCCTACAACCTGGCCCGATCCTCCCTCAGCCTCTTTAAGGGCCTCTTTGAGCGTGGCAATCGAGTTTTTTCGACCCACGAATCTGGTCAGGCCCCTTGCAACTGAGGCTCCGATTCGGGTCTCTACCTCGCCAGCTTTGAGAAGTAGGTAGGCTTCTTGAGGTTCTCTCTTACCTTTCATCTCAACTTTTCCAAGAGACTCAAATTCGAAGAAATCCTTGACAAGTCTTTGAGTGTCTTTAGATACCTGGATATTCCCTGGACTGGCGGTGCTCTCCATTCTGGCAGCCAGATTGGTAGTGTCTCCAACAGCCGTGTAATCCATCCGAAGATCATTCCCGATAGAGCCCACGACTACTGGGCCGGAGTTGAGCCCTATTCGCAACTTGAATTCCACCCCGCAATCCTTTCTTACCTTTTCGCCATACTCTTTAATGGCTTTCTGAATAGTCAAGGCCGCATGGCAAGCCCGCTGGGCGTGATCCTCATGAGCCATAGGCGCACCAAAAAGAGCCATGACTCCATCGCCTGTGAATTGATTAATTGTTCCCTCATACTTATGAATCTCATTCATCATAATCTTGAAACACCCATCCATAATTTGGTGGATTTCCTCGGGATCCAGTTCCTCGGATATGGTGGTGTAGTTGGCCACATCGGCAAAGAGCACCGTAACTAGCTTTCGCTCTCCTTCAAGAGAACTTCGGGTGGTGAGAATTTTATCGACCAAGAACTTGGGGGTGTAGGATTGCGGCTTCGAGTAGTCGATGGAAGGAGGCTCTTTGAGCTTTTTTAAATCATAACCGCATTCATCACAGAATCTGCTGTCAAGTGTAGTTATGGCACCGCATTTTGGACATGCAAGCTCCAATTTTGCACCACATTCTTTACAAAATTTAGCCTCCTCACGATTCTCAAACTGACACTTCGGGCATTGCATATTTGTTCCCCCCAATTAAAAAGTTAAGCAGTTTGAAATATGTTGAAATGAAATCGGATGATGAAATTGAAATATCCTAAAGATAACTTTGTGTCAAATTTGAGGGTATAGTAGAGTCGAGGATGGGCGCGGTAGCATAAAGCCCCGTTTCCCATCCCCGCTCATCAAACCGGACGTGCGGAGCTACCGCATCCGGCTTTCCGACTGGCTTCACCCTAAAACACACGGCGCGCAGCATATCTCAACGGTCTTGATCACAATAACCGATGGATGCCTCGCGAGTGCAACTTATGCCATTGCGCCTTCGCCTTACGGTAGAGCTTTCTCTGGAAAGTCCGAAGCTTTCAGGTGTTTATAGGCCCAGGGCCAATCACCTCTTCTCGTCTCCTTCAAAAGCACGCCAGAAGTAAGGGTCCTTCCCTCCGCCGGCATTACCCGGCATCACAGGTAATATGACCCTCTCCGACTCCCGCCCAGACCCATACACAATCGTATCGTTACAGGTCGCGACCCCGTATCCGGGACGGGTCTCCCACGTTGCCCAAGATACCTTCCTGACATGCTGTCCCCATTACCCCGGTGGATCGGAATAGGTGGGTCGGTTACATCCCTATCCCGCCTCGGCCTTCCCCGAATATTGGGCGGGTCGACATCCACGACTTTCCTTTCGGGGCCTTCTCAGGGTTCACTCGCGTTACGGCCTGCCAGGTTGCTGCAGCCCTATAGGCTTACATCTGTCCCCAGAGCTTCAGCAGGAAGGTCTCCCTATCCCACTGTCTGGGTAGCTACCGGGATGAACCGACAATGTCCCGGACGGAACTTTCATCCGCTGGCATCTTGCGCCCTCGTGGCGCACCAATATATTGTGGTGTGGGACCAAAGTGGATTTTGCAGATACTTGCCATAAAACCAAATATCACCCAAGTCCAGATATATTGAGACTATATGCAAAATTTCAAAAATACAGATATGTAGATGGTATCACATAAAAATGGAGCCTGTTGAAATTTGGGTTAACTTGCCAATACCTGGAATTTGGGCAAAGTACATGTACGTTTCGTATATCCCAAGGTTTCCCATGGTGTCAAGACGGGAGATACATAGCAGGTATCACAGGTGCGTAACATTTTAACTCGAAGTTTTCTCACAAATTGCATAAACTAAATCCAAATCCCTTAAAATCAACCTACTGCCCTTTATCTTTTAACCGCTTAACGGTATCCATAAATTCTGCTGAAAGTGACAAGCCGGTCGGTGTGTTACTTTTTTTTATCTAAAATTTTTTCTTTAGGTGGTTGCGGTTATTTTAAAAGCTGAGGACATTTATCCTCTATTAGCTCTTTAAGCTTTGTGTCTAAATTTGCCTCGGAAAGAGTTTTTGCCTTACATATTTGACCAACGATTAATTCTTCTTCGCTTAATTTTGGGACATCTTTATATTGGTTTCCCATAATTCTTTGCACGTCCATGACAGCCCGGAGTGCGTTATTTACTGCTATATCTATCTTTATAAGGTCTCCCACGAGGATGGCTCCCCGAAGGTCGGCTTTCGAGAGGTCTGCCCCCCCGAGTTTGGCTCCCTCAAGCTCGGCTTCCCGGAGGTCGGCATTCGAGAGGACGGCTCCATTTAAATCGGCCTCTATAAGGTTTGCTTTGATTAGTTTGGCGTTTCGCAAGTCTTTCTTGCTAAGATCAGCTCTAAATAAGTTTAAATTTCTTTCATAAAGCCCAATTTGTGGCGTCAAAAGAAGGCAAACACCCAGCAACCACCATATAAGATATAGCACATTGGTTTTAAAACGATGTTCGCCATTAGGTAAGCGCCGTATTCTCAAAACCACCATACAGGTAAAAAAAATGGCTGTTTGCCAAATTAGCAAGCGCGATTCATATGGACGCGGTAATGCCTTCCAATAAAAAAAAGTAAGTATTAGACAGGGTAGCCAGTAGAAAATAAAATTGGCAAGCCAGTTAGCCGCCTTGTTGTCTATATTGAAGATATACGGCATTCCGAATGTGTCTTTATGTTTTCCCAAAGACAGCCAATGGCCTAAAAGCAGATGGAGATAAATTACTAAAGCGAACATCGTCAGGGGACCAATCATAAGAAAGGCCTGATAACTGATTTCGGTGCCTGCAAATGGCACTTGTATTTTTGCATCTTTAGCAATGAGAGAAGCATCGGGAGCAGCCAAGGTTAGCATGCAGAAAAAACTATATCCGAGCAAAGTCACCATCGCACGCCGCAGAGAAATGGATACCTCATCATGCTGGCGGCGCCATTCATCAGCATCAAGGTCAAGTTGCCGTTTCGGTGGATTACACAAACGGAGAGGTAGCTTGTTTCGGTCAGAGAGTCGAACCCAGACTTTTTTTGGTAAACCTTCCATCACATTGCCTTTTAGAGGGTCTATGTCTTGGACGTTATTATGTACATGAACTGTGCATTTTATTAAAGTATATATACTGTAAATCGGTACAGTAAGTCCTATTTAATGGCTTTAATAAATTGTCTGGTGGCAATACTTGTCTTGTAATTGGATTTCTCGAGACTGATCCGATTACAGATATCTTGCCAGAAGTCCAACTATCAATTTTTATCCGATCAATACAGATAGTTTTTGAATACATGCACCCTATCGAATCTGGAGATTAAATGTCAATTCGAAATCAAAAAAATGGGATTTTGAGTACCAAAAAGGGCAAATTCAGATTGCCAGATTTACCCCTTTTTGTTGGGATATAATTTGTATATCTCAGGGCTTTTTTGGCGCTTAATTTTTGGTTTCCACCGCAGAAAATGCGATTTATTGCTTTTGGGTATACGTTTACAGTATCTGTATTTTTTAGAGCCCCTAATTTTTTCAGATACTATAAGAGATATCTGCAATTTAGGCTCAGTCCGATACGGGCAATATCCCCACCGGCACCAGTCCTCGCGGAACTTCCGGCATCCTTCGGTTGCTTCGCGGTGAACTCTCATCCACACATTCACGACCTTGAGCCGGTTTCAAAATCGATCTAAACCTTGGGATTCGCCGTTCACTGGGTCTTGATCCTGTACTTGACCTTCCAATGGGTGAATTTCTCTCGATCTGACAGGACTCTGTGTAGGAATTTCGCGTTGGTCCCTATGATCCTCTCAATTGGGAAGTTAAAGCCTGCGTACCTCGCGAGCTTCACAGAAAACGTGGCACAATTCTGGCCAAGCGTCTTTCCAGGTAAAAAACCCAGATCATTGTAGCGGTGTGGGTTTCTGTCCTGATATGCAGCTTCGGCCAGCGCATAGTTCATGTTTTGCTTTGTGACGCTGTTGTACCACAGCGCGTACGAACTCTCAGTTTTGTCCCTCTTCTCAGTCCACTTTGACCCGTGTTTCGCCCAATCATAATTACCAATGAGAATCCCACTGTCTGTGAAGTCGACCTTGAGTCCCCTATTGTAGACTCCGTTCGTTTTCGTCGATAGCACCACACCAGTGTGGCCTCCAGTTCCATAATGCCCGGGTACGTCAAATATGGCGATGGTGAAGCCGAATTCGAAGTCCCCGGCATGGTCCTGAACATGTTGGTAGAATGACAGTAGATAGGAGATATTGTCCTTGGTGTTAGCTGATAGGGGTACCTTTTTCATCTCTTCTCCTTGCTTACAAAAATGTGGTTAATCGCCTCCGTCAGAACATGTAAGGGACAACCTCTTTATTCTTGTCACCGAAAAAATTTATCTTATAATTGGAAAAATCAAAATCAGAGAAAAAAAACGCTCCAATCAAAGCTATGCGATAGATTGCTTTCATTATTTTTTCCCTCGTTTTCTTAGTTTATTATTTGAGCAAAAGAATTATACAGCTCCCAACAGGACAAAAGTGCCCCGTTAAAAGCAGAGCAGGCAAAATTTGAGAAGTTTCTCCATTGAATCCTTACCTGATTGTTGGGTTAAAGTTGAAGAAAACCAGTATCTATTTCAGCACGAAAACAAAATTAGAATTTGAGGAATTGCTCGAAAGGTGAATTTCAGTTCAGGATGAAACTAAGTTCAGAATAGGATTCCGAATGAGATCCCTCGAATGAGTGTACATTCAGCCGTTGTGCTTCTGGCAACAGAAGGCGGTTTGGTAATAATTATTCTATATGCCTACATGAAGTCGTTGTCATTGTCAAGAATTTACAATAAAGCACTACATTGTAGTAATTAAAAAGGCGGGCACATGGGGATGCTGAGGTGGTGTTATCTTGCCACTATATGTAATTCGACGATTATCGAAATGTGTGATGATATGATTCGGATATCACACGGATTTAGGTGATGTCAAATACTGGAATACATAGCAGGTAACACAGGTTCGTATAGTGGGGTGCTCTTTGGCCTGTTCTATCGAGAACAGATTCTCATTGTGGCCCTTCCTGAAAGTATTTGCGTACAACAGAATCCCGCTCCATGTCCTTGTGCAACACAAATCCGTATTTTTCGTAGAGGGTATAAGGACCA
>JAQYVK010000538.1 GCA_030145585.1 Desulfatiglandales bacterium
TTGGCCTGTATGAGTTGAAAATTACCGATGGTGCGGCCAAATGCCGTCCGCTCGTTTGCGTAACGGATGGAATCATTGAAAGCGGCGCGCAAGAGCCCGATCGCCAGTGCGGCGGTCATGGACCTAATCTCGGCGAGGATGGACATCAAATTGCTCAGGCCTTGGCCCTCTTCACTGAGGCGGTTTTCAAAGGGGATATGGCAGTCATTGAAGGCTATCTCCGAAATCAATGTGGATCTGGTTCCCACCAAATCAAAGGCTTTACTCTGCGACAATCCGGGGGTATCTCTTGGGACAAAGAAAAAATTGAGTCCCTTCATTTTCTTGGAGGGGTCTGTCTGACATAGGACGGTGTAGAAATCTGCCACAGGACCGTTTGTGACCCAAGTCTTCAAACCGTTGATTACGTAGCCGTCATCGGTCTGTTTGGCACTTGTACTCACAGCCCTGAGATCCGTTCCGGCTTCCGGTTCCGTGAGGCAAAAACAAGCTATCTTTTCCCCTCTCATAGCAGGATAGAAATATTCTTCTCTCAACTCATCAGTGCCAAAATGAAAGAGAAAGTTGGTGCCCATAAGACACTGCATAGCCGAGACGGCTGCAACACTCATGAGGCCTCTCGCCAGTTCTTCATGAATAATACAATAGAGGGTGGTGCTGCCCCCGGCACCGCCCTGTTTCTTGGGATATCTTATTTTAAAAACGCCCATATCGGCGAGCTTCCGAAACATCTCCATGGGAAACTCACCCTTTTCGTCTATCTCCTGTGCCTTCGGAATAAGTTCATTATCCACAAACTTGGCGGTAGTCTTTCTAAGTAATTCCTCAGGGTTTGATCTGATCATCTATTTCTCCCCTTTGTCGCATAGCGCAGAGCGCAGAGCGCAAAGCGTAATAACATATTATGGATTTATGTATTCAATAGTTCCAACAAATCAAACCAATATAACCAATTAAACTAATCAAACCTATTTAAACGCTATGCGCTATGCGCGGTCAGTTGCGATATCAATTCCGGAACGACCTCACGTAGATCTCCCACAATGCTCCAATCCGCTACCTGAAAGATGGGCGCAAGAGGGTCCTTGTTGATAGCGATAATGTATCTTGAATTCATCATCCCTGCCCTGTGTTGAATGGCCCCTGAGATACCGCAGGCGATATAGATCTCCGGCCGGACTGACTGTCCTGTTTGACCAACCTGATGCTCCGCCGGTATCCAGCCCTCTTCTACCGTTACCCGGGTTCCCGCAACTTCGCCGTTCATGACCGCTGCCAGATCTTTTAAGACTTTGAATCCCTCCTCATTGCCGACACCCCTTCCTCCGGCGACAAGAACACGTGCCTTTGTGATATCAACACTTTTCCTTTTTTCTGTAACTGTCCCAAGGATTTCTGTGCCGATCTCCTTTTCCAGCAAGGATACCTCGTGTTTGATCACGCTCCCTTTACGATCACTCTTTTTCAGTGCCTCCATGATTCCCGGGCGGACTGTGGCCATCTGAGGGCGTGAATACCTGTTTGCGATGGTCGCCATGACGTTCCCCCCAAAGGCCGGTCTGGTCTGGAGAAGGACACCATCCTCCGGATCTATGCTCAATTCCGTGCAGTCGGCAGTCAGTCCCGATCCCACTCTACGCGCCACGCGGGGCGCCAGATCACGACCATTATGGGTTGCACCCATGAGCAGGATCCCAGGTTTGTACGACATCACGAGATCTTCAATGACCTTGGTGTATGCGATGGTCCGGTAATCTTTCAGAGTCTTGTGTTCTGCCAGATATACACTGTTCGCACCGTGGTGTATGAGTACCTCCGACATATCGGATACCTGTTCACCCAGAAGAAGGGCTGATACGTCCTGTCCCAGCTCATCCGCCAGTGCCCTGGCTATGCCAAGGAGTTCCAGTGAGACCGGGTTGAGCTTACCCTCTTTCTGCTCGGCAAAAACCCACACCCCTTGCCTGTCATTGAAGTCGGGAATCTCCTTCGGTTCAGCATCAGTCCCTATGGCCTTCTGTTTGCACGAACTCAAGCAGGCCCCGCAGGAGGTACAACGATCGAGGATATAGGCTTTATCCCCCTTCATTTCTATAGCATCATAGGGGCACTCTTTTAAACAACGCTTGCACCCATTACACAGATCGATATCTATCCAGATGGTCATATTAACCCCTTAAAAGAATTCGGAAGTGGGAATGCGGAATGCGGAAATCTGAATCACTCCTTTGATTTCTTACCGATTGTTACGAAGATCGCTACCAATTCATCTGCTTCTTTAATTAGATCTTCCAATAGTCTTCCATTCATCAGACCTGATTCATCCAGCAATTCAAGCCAGTAGAGTGTCTCATCTGCTTCCTGCTCCACAATTCCAATCTTTGAAATGAACTCTCTCTTCGATCTGGCTCGCGTGGCTTCGCGATAGTTTGCGCCAACCGATGTTCCTGATCTTAAAGCTTGTCTCCCAATAATATCTGCTTCACGACTACGAGGAAGAGAAGCAACAAGCTTTATAATATCCAATGAAAATTTCTTCGTCCTTTTACGAAGATCCTTCTCGCCCTCCGAATTCCGCCTTCCTGCTTCTGGTGACTGTAAGAAATTGAGCCCCTACAGTCACCCTTTCCGCATTCTGGTGACTGTAAGAAATTGAGCCTCTACAGTCACCCCTTCCGCCTTCTATACTAATAGGTTTTCTTTTAGTTTTCCTATTAGCGTCTTGACTTGCGTCTTTGTATCCCCTTCCAACACCTCACCCGCTCTCCCTGATTTGGGTGCAAACGTCTTGATGACATTCGTAAAAGATCCTTCCAATCCCACCTCACTCGTAGTGACACCAATATCGGCAGCATTCCATACCTTGATAGGCGCCTTCTCCCTACAAGCATCAAGTAAATTCGAGACGACAGGGTAGCGTGGCGTATTCATTTCTCCGATTACGGTGAGTAAGGCCGGCATGGAGGTGCGGATTCTTTCGAAACCCTCTTCTATGCGCCTTTTCACAATGATGCCATTCTTCTCGATCTCTTCGATCTCGAAGACATAGGATACCTGTGGGATCCCGAGGCACTCCGCTACCTGGGGGCCGATCTGGGCGGTGTCTCCATCTATGGCCTGGCGGCCGCAGAGGATTAGATCAAACTCACCAATCTTTTCAATAGCCTTGCCAAGAGTAAATGACGTAGCCCAGGTATCAGCACCGGCGAAAGCCTTATCTGATAAAAGAATCGACTCATCAACACCCATGCCCATGGCTTCTGAAAGAGCATCGATGGCTTGGGGTGGCCCCATGGAAAGGGCCGTTATCTTTGCTCCATCTTTCTCTTTCAGGGCAACAGCCGCCTCGATGGCATGAAGGTCGTCCGGATTGACGATACTTTCTATGCCTTCCCTAATGAGGTTGCCGGTCTTGGGATCCAATTTCACTTCAGTGGTATTGGGGACCTGTTTTAACAAGACAATGATATTCATCCCTACACTCCGTTTTTCTATCCGTTTCTTTCTACCTTCGGTCCTATGTAATGTAGTTTTGTAGTTCCTTCAGTCTATAGTCTTTATTAGTGTCAATTAGTGAAGATTAGTGGTTCCCCCTGGCTGCCATAGCTTTAGCGAAGGCGGGTTCCGCTTTCATATCACCTTGTTCTCTTTTAAGTCTGCAAGCTGCTTATCCGAGTAACCGAGAACTTTTCCATATATTTCATGGTTATGCTCCCCGAATCGCGGCGGGAAAGAAAGCATTCGATCAAGATCTTCCAGAAATGGCGTCATATTTGGCGGGGGTGGTAGCGTAATTTCCGTCCCGGTTTTAGGGTCTTTTGAATATAAAAGCCTTTTTTGAACCAAAGGATCTTCAATGACTTCAGGGATGGTATTTATCTTGCTGATGGGAAGGGTCAGGGCATTGAACAACTCGATTAATTCCTCGGAGGAGTGATTCTGTGTGACGTCACTTATGGATTGATTGATATTCACAAAGTCATCTATGCGTCCCTGGTTCTTTTCATATTCCGGAATATCCAGGTGTTTGAATATCTCCAGAGAAATTATGGATTTCCATTGGCGGTCATTGCCTACGGCTATGTATACATAACCGTTGCTTGTCCGATAGACATTTACAGGGCAGAAAAACTCATGGCTGTTTCCTCTGCGCTTAATGGTTTTATTGAGAAGTATGGATAGGGTTATCGGAACGGTCATCCATGAGACACAAGACTCAAACATAGACATATCGATACGACTGCCTTCCCGTGTGACTTGACGTTTGAACAACGCCTTCATAAGGAGGCCATAGCAGTGTTCACTTGTTCCCATGTCAGGAAGTGGAATGCCTACAACCTGCGGATCTCCTTCCGATTCGCCGGTCATTTCCATCATGCCGGATCTCGCCTGAAGGATCGGATCATAGGCCGGCTCATTGCTGTCCGGGCCAAAACCGGTGACACCCAGCCAAATGATATCCGGCTTGAGGGCTTTGATCTGCTCGTAGGAAATGCCAAGTTTTTCGTAATTTCTAGGCAGTTGATTGGTCGTAAAAATATCTATGTTTAATTCCTTGATGAGCCCGTGGAATAGTTTCTGTCCCTCAGGATCGGCAAGATTCAGGGTAAGCGCCTTTTTCCCGGCGTTGACGGGGAGAAAGTAGGCATTCATTCTTTCTTCATCGAGGATGTTCTCTCCGATGAGCCGGTTGGGATCTCCATAGACAGGATGTTCCAGCCGTATCACTTCCATGCCGTCATGGGCGAGTCGATAGGTCAGATAAGGAACGACCATGGCTTGCTCCAGAGACAACACCTTAATATCTTTAAACTCTTCCATGATTTCAACCCTTAGCGTAAAGGTAGGAATAATTGCAAGGGGGTAAGCAAAGCTTAACGACCTAAAATAATTAGGATTCTGACTTTCATCTCCAAATATTGTATACATGTATACTGTATGCAATATTGCATGTCAAGCATTTCTATAGTTGCCCTCTTTCAGCCAATCCCTTCTCATGGCCGGCATTAAAAACTTTGAGATTGATTTCTTTAAAGCGTGCCGGACTGATACTTTCGATGGTTGCTCTTATATCTGTATCTTTTATGAATTCCTCAACAAATGCTGAAAAGAACCCGATGAGGGCCAAGTTGGATGATCTGGGGGCCTCCAAACTCATGGCCACCTCCGAGGCGGCCATATGGTGATATTGTATCTCTTTTGTTTCAAGATATGCTTTTACCTCTTCTCTTGGAAAACCGGAGTTGTTGCTATTTACAAAAAGCCCGCCCCCTTTGGAAAGAAAGGGAAGGCTGCGGTAAGACTCATTCTCTTCTAAAGCCAACAGAAAATGGGCTTTACCTCTGCTGACGAGTGAACTTTCCACATCACCCAGCCTAAGATGAGATATGACGGATCCGCCCCGCTGAGCCATACCATGGGTCTCAGCGCCTAAAACCGTAAATCCCTGACTCATAGCGGTTTGTGCCAGCACCTTGGTCATGAAGAGGATGCCTTGGCCTCCCAGTCCACAAAATATAATATTGATTGTATTCATGGTTATTTATTTTCCTCCACGATGGCGTTCTTTGGACAGACGTCTACGCATATGCCACAATCAGTACAGACTTGTCTGTTGATATCGGTACGACCAAGTTCCATATCATGATAAAGGGCGGGGCATTCAAATCGATCAAGACAAAAATTGCAATCGGTACAATCGTCCGTCACAACCACCCTTTTCTTCTCTGGGATCGCCTCGTCTCCGTAGGCGATAACGCAGGGATGACGAGCGATGATCACGGCGATTCCACCATCAGGATCCTCAACGTACTTAGAGGCCTTCTTGATGCATGCCGTCATGTCCTTGATGTTGTACGGATCTAATACTTCAATGAAATCGACCCCGCAACCGGAGACAATTCTTTCCAGAGAAATTATCTTTCCCTTGCTCCCGTCAGCCCTTATCCCTGTGGCCGGGGTTGGTTGCATACCCGTCATGGCGGTTGTCAAGTTATCAAGAATAACCAGGAGAAATCGGGCATCATTATAAACAGCATTCAACAGACCGGCCGTCCCGGAATGAAAAAAGGTTGAATCACCAATGGTCGCGACGATCGGTTGGTTAATTTGGTCCTGGGCAAAAGATTGATAAAAACCGGACGCCATCGTTATCGACGCCCCCATATCCACACAGGTATCCACGGCACCCAGATTGGTGCCGAGTGTATAACACCCGATGTCCGACGTGAAGATGGCCTTTGGCTTGATCTTCCTGATGGCAAAAAATGCTGATCGATGAGGGCATCCGGGACAAAGGGTGGGTTTACGAATGGGGAGCTCGAGGGACTTAATCAGGTCAGCGGCGTCATGGTCCTGCTCCTGCTTCAGCCCGTCCAGTTCCAGTTCGTCGAGGACCTTATTCACGACACTTTGAATAACTTCGGGGCTCAATTCTCCCTCCGAAGGCACATGTCCTGACAGGCGTCCCAGAATGCTATCCTTATTCCGGAGGAGATACTCGATCAGCGTGTCTGTCTCCTCCAGCACGAGAATGTTATCGCAAGCCGACACAAATTCATTTGCCAGCCGCTCAGGAAAGGGGTAAGGCGTGCCTAGCTTTAGGAGAGGAATATCCGTCCGACCTTCTTCTGCCAGGATATCCCGTATCACAGAATAAGGGACACCCCCCGCGATGATACCAAGGGGGTATTTTTGTTTCGGCTTAAGATTGTGGAAATTATATTTAGACAGGCCTTCAAATTTTTCTTGAATCTCCTTCAACTTCACATTCAACTCCCCGTGGAGTTTCAAACGAAAAACAGGCGTGGCCGCCCACCGTGTGGGGTCTTTTTCGAACAAAGCCTTGCGATCACTCCCTTCGATCGGATCAATAGTCAGACTTTGACGTGCATGACATACCCGTATTGCCGGTCTTAAAATGACCGGCACCCTGAATTCTTCCGATATCTCCATGGCGAGCCCGACCATCTCCCTCGCCTCTTGAGGATTTGATGGGTCGAGAACAGGAACTTTGGCAAGGCGGGCCATAAAGCGGGTATCCTGCTCTGTTTGGGAGGAATGGGGACC
>JAQYVK010000539.1 GCA_030145585.1 Desulfatiglandales bacterium
GCGTCCTTGATATAGATTAGCAATCTTGATAATCATATTGTTTTCAGACCCCTTCGAGGGGTCTTCCAGAGGCCTTCCGCTCTTGGGGAGGAGACTCACTTTTCGGCATTCTGGGCTTGGGAGAGGCCTCTTTCCCTCAAGATCATGTACTTGTAAAATGTCCCAATTCCATTTGATATGGCGATAAGGAGGCCGGCGGAACCGTCGAGAAATCCCCGTCGAAAGAGGTATGTATTCAGACATTCAAATGAGGCATGGGAAAAGGCGGTGAGAAGGGAGGCACGTCTGCCGTTGCGGTACATCATATCCGCCTGATGTGCGGAATATCTATGTGCACGCTCCAGAAAAGAACTGGCATCCTCAAAAGAATGATGTATCAAATGTTCCTTTAACTTGCCGACAGCCCCATCCGTTACCAAAGTGTCATGGATCACTTCATCGTTGAAACGGGCCTTACCCTTACGAAAAAGGCGTGTAACCCAGTCAGGCCACCATCCACTGTGGCGTATCCATTGCCCCCGGTACATGTTTATTCTGCGGAGGGTATATGCGTCACATGATGCTTTATCGACGATATCTCTGATCTCTCGGGCGAGTTCGGGGGACACACGTTCGTCCGCGTCGATGGAGAATATCCAAGGCCCCTGTGCGAAATCAATAGCACGATTTTTCTGGGCACCCTGTCCGGTCCAGGGCTCGACGAAGACCCTGTCCGTGTATCGTCTTGCAAGCTCAACGGTTCGGTCATTGCTCTGACTGTCGAGTACAACAATTTCGTCAGCCCAGGAAAGGGATTGGAGACATTCACAAATATTATCTTCTTCGTTCAAAGTGATGATAGTCACGGAAATTCGGGCATCTGAGTCTTTCTCCATTTAGCCTCCAACTACTCTCAGGGGTGATAACTCTTCAACTGAAAGAGTTTTTTATTTTGAGTGGAAGAGATGTAGTAGAACTTGTCCTGGGGGATATAGATGTATGGAACATCTTCGGTTCGCCTAAAAAGGAAGTGGGAAAGGATCATCCGATTTGCAGCCCTGTGCCCGACAATCATGATGTTGTCCATAGGGTCACTCAGGTAGAGGGCCTTCTTGATCCCCCGGTTAATCCTGTCCTGCATGCTGATATAGCCTTCTCCTTCCTGATAAATATAATTGTATTTGTCTTTTTTCCTGGCGTAATATACCTCCGGTTTATCACGTCTGATTTCTTCATAAGTCATACATTCGCAAAAGCCGCTGTCGATTTCATTGAATTCCTCCAAAGGGATGATCGTGCAATCTTCCTGTTGGTCTCTGATGGGTTCGGCGGTCTGGATGGTTCGTTTTTTTTCGCTGGTAAAGATGAGGGGGATCTGTTTCTTTTTGAAATAGTGGGCCAGGGCTCTCGCCTGCGCCCAACCGTTCTCCGTTAACTCAGAGTCCCCGCCAATCCGGTCTTCAAGGTTGAAATGGGTTTCCCCATGACGGATCAGGAAGAGATGTTTTACGGTGTCGGTGACCAGGAAATCTCTGATCTGGTCATGGTAGGGAATGTCAGGGGCTATTTCTTCCTGGATAATCTTGTTATTCAGGGAATCAAGCTTGATAAAGTTTCTTTCCCCGCTCAAGGGTTTCTGAATGGAGTGATAATATGAAATCCTCTCCTTAAAACCTTGAATAGCCGCCTCCCGGGTCAGGTGGCCGAACTCTGCCATGTCGATTTTCCGCAGGATGCTGGCCTCAAGGATTTCTTCATCATCATTGATACATTCAATGAAAAGGATAGGGTGGTCGTTCAAGAGGGACAGAATGTTCTCTCTCCGCTCATGGCTCACATTGGTCGCATCCAGAATGGCCACCTGACCACCGTCGTTGAGAAACTTCTGGGCCCTTTTTATATTGAGGAGGGCTATTTTTTCCCGGATAGCAACCCCTTCACGATTTGTGGGGTCGAAGAATCGTGCATCGGAGGTGTCGGTCCGAACGATTTTTCTCCTGAGGTTGCCGTTGTTATAGATTCGGGTCTTGACCGAATCATGCATCAGGTTCTCTTTGAGTTTGGTTGCTATGGTGGACTTTCCCCTGGCGGGAAGCCCGACCATGGCGATGTAAAGGCTCTGTTTTTTCATGGAACCGCCATTTGAGCGGAGTCGGTTGATTGCTGTTGTTTCTCCGCTGAAAACAATAAAATATTCAATAATTTCAAATAAATGATTCGAAAATCTCCGCCTCTATTACGTCCGGGTCACGCGAAATCTAGGCAGGTAACTTATTGCAGAAGTAAAATTGCCCTACGCACCCACATGACAAGATAACATATTCCTGAGGCAAAGAACCACCCTGTCGCCCCATATGATAATTAAACATGAGGGAGGGATCAATCTATTTTTGAGGCTCCCGGTCACCCTCAGAAAAGGAAACTTGACCAATGGTTGGGGTTCTTCGACTCTAAGGGGAGGCTTGAGGCTTTTAGACCTTGAATTATTCCCTCCAGATTATATAATAAGACTGTAACTAATTCGGAAGAAAAACAAACAACCTTAGGAGGATATGGAATGGAAACAGTCCCTCTGCCAAAACAGAGAACAGAGGTCCTGGTTAACGGTTTTGTAAGAAGCGTCTATAATTGGATGTGTATCGGACTGGCTCTGACCGGTTTTATTGCCTTCTATGTATCTGGTAATGAAACCATAATGCGTCTGGTCTTTGGAAACCAGATCATCTTCTTCGGCATCATCATTGCGGAGTTGGCGCTGGTTTTCTCCATAGCCGGTATGGTGAACAAGATGAGCGCAGGCACGGCTACAGGGCTTTTTGTGCTCTATTCTGCGTTGAACGGCGTCACGCTCTCTTTCATCTTCCTCGCTTACACACGGGCGTCCATCTATAGCACCTTTTTTATCTGTTCGGCGACCTTTCTGGCCTGCAGCATATATGGCTGGACCACCAAAAGAGATTTGACCTCATTGGGCGGGTTTCTGATGATGGGGTTGATTGGCATCATTATCGCGACAGTGGTCAACATGTTCATTCGCAGCAGTGCCATGAGCATGGTGGTCAGTTACATCGGCGTTTTCGTCTTTGTCGGGTTGACCGCCTACGATACCCAGAAATTAAAGAACATGGCCCTCAGTCAACCCGACGGTCTAGATGGTGCCGTGGTAAGAAAAGGGGCCATTTTAGGAGCTCTTTCCCTCTACCTCGATTTCATCAACCTTTTTTTAATGCTTCTCAGGATTTTTGGAGCGGGCAGAGACTAGTTTCGATTGAAGGGGAGATTGCTATTCGGACAAACCGTTATCCCCCTCGCGAGGCTTTTAGCCGGGCAGGGGGATATTCATTTTATCTTTTGTCACCCAAGAACTCAGAAGTCTTTCCCTCCAATTAGTAAGCCAATAGGTCTGATTTTTCCGGAACAATGGTAGAGCCATCCTATTTGAAAACATATCGGGAAGGGGAGCTCGCAAAACGAATTGAACGGGCCCTCAATCGGATGGAGGCCTGTAACCTCTGCCCGCGAGAATGTAAGGTGAACCGCCTCGAGGGAGAGACCGGTTTTTGTAAAACCGGGAGGCGGGCAAGGATCGCCAGCTATAACGCTCATTTTGGTGAGGAGGCACCTCTGGTAGGGCAATACGGCTCAGGAACGATCTTTATCAGTTCCTGCAATCTCCTTTGCAACTTTTGCCAGAACTATGAAATCAGCCATCAAGAGGAAGGCGTGGAAGTGGAACCGGCACAGATGGCGGAGATGATGGTTCAGCTATCAGAGAAGGGGTGTCACAACATCAATTTTGTCTCGCCCTCCCATGTGGTGCCTCAGATCCTCGAGGCCCTGGTCAGTGCAATCGAAATGGGATTAAGGATCCCTCTTGTCTATAATTCCGGGGGTTATGACAAAAAGGAAACCCTGAAGATGTTGGATGGCATCTTTGATATCTACATGCCGGATTTCAAGTTCTGGGAAGGGAAATGGTCGAAAAGGTATTGTGATGCCCAGGATTATCGAGAAGTGGCCATGAAAGCTATCAGGGAGATGCACAGACAGGTCGGGGATCTGGCCATGGATGATAGAGGGGTGGCTTTTCGGGGGCTGCTCGTGAGACACCTGGTCATGCCCGGCGATATTGCCGGGACAGAAAAAATAATGGATTTTTTAGCAAGAGATATTTCAGTGAACACGTATGTCAATGTTATGGATCAATACAGGCCATGTGGGGAGGCTCATGGTGATGCCTTTGTCAACCGCCGGTTGAGATCTCAAGAGTTTGGGAGGGCTATGGATGCGGCCAAAAAGGCGGGGTTGAAACGCCTCGATCCGAGAGATCGTGTCCGGCTGGTATTAGGTTTATGATTGATAATGAGCGGATATTTGTTATTGGAGATATCCACGGATGTCTCGACATGTTGAAAAGGTTGATGGACAAGATTGACTGGCAGCCAGACAGCGACGGCTTGATCTTTTTAGGGGATTATGTAGACAGAGGGAAAGATTCCAAAGGGGTGGTAGATTATATCCTGGCCATGTTGAAGGTGTCACCTAATGTCCATTGTCTAATGGGAAACCATGAGAAGATCTTTGTTGATTTCATCTCCGGGGGAGACCTAAGTAACTTCTTCTTAAACGGTGGGGATAAAACTCTGAGCAGCTATGGTGTTGAGCGTGAGTGGAACATGGATTCCCTGATTCCTAAGGAACATTTATCTTTTATGTACTCTCTCCTCTTCTGGGTCGAAACCAAGGATTACTACATTGTCCATGCAGGTTTCCGACCCGGTATTCCAATTCCAGAGCAAACCCTGGAGGACCTCATATGGATCCGCGACGATTTCCTGTACTCAGAGTATGATTTTGGGAAAAGGGTCATATTCGGTCATACCCCGTTTCCCGACCCGTTAATAATGAATAACAAAATCGGTCTGGACACGGGGGCCGTCTACGGCAACAAACTGACCTGCCTTGAACTCCCCGCCTTAAAGTTCCATTCTGTTAAGGCATAATTTTTGCTCCTGTATCCTTAAAGTGTTAATTTTTCACTGATGAAGGCTTCCGCCATCTCCACATCCTTTTTACTCCCGATATATAAAGGTATCCTCTGGTGCAACTCCTGCGGTTTAATCTCCAGGACCGGTCCATGTCCATCACTCGCATAGCCTCCGGCCTGGTCCACGACCATGGCAAGGGGATTTGCTTCGACCATAAGCCTTAATTTCCCAGCGGGTTTCTTGGGGTCTTTTAAATCGGCCGGGTACATAAAAATACCACCCTTGAGCAGGTTTCTGTGAAAATCGGCCACAAGGCTGCCCACATAACGGGAGGTGTAGGGGCGACCGGTCTCCTTGTCTTTTGTTTTAAAGTATTCCACCATGGCCTTGGTTTTTTCATCCCAATATCTGTAGTTCCCTTCATTGACGCTGTAGATCTTCCCCTTTTCCGGAATGCGGATGTTTGGGTGAGACAGGAGAAACTCTCCGATACTCGGATAAAGCGTGAACCCATGGACCCCGTTCCCTGTGGTGTACACCATGATGGTGCTCGACCCATAGATAAAATAGCCCGCCGCGACCAACTTGGTTCCAGGCTGAAGGACCTCACTCAGGAGGAAATCAAAGTCCGTGTCTGGACTTTCTGTTTTGTATATCCCGAATATGGTTCCGATACTTACATTGACATCAATGTTGGATGAACCATCCAACGGATCAAAGAGCAGGATATAGTTCCCCTTGGGAAACTGAGGTGGGATTTCGATCAAGTCAGCCATCTCTTCAGACCCCATGCAGCACAACTGACCGACATGGCGCATTCTCTCGATAATGACCCGGTTCGCAAACACATCCAGTTTTTGGACCTGTTCTTCCTGGATATTGACATCTCCCGTGGCACCCAGAATGTCCACCAGTCCGGCCTTATTCACTTCCCTGGATATGACTTTAGCAGCCACAATCAGTTCGTTCAGTAGATAGGTGAAGGCTCCAGTCGCTTCCGGGCTTTCTCGTTGTTCCCTTAAAAGATGTTCTGTGATAGTGATGCCGACTCTTTGATCCATTTGCCACCCTCCTTTCCCCATGATGTTATAGTAATTGCTATAATTATGTTCTGATTTGCCTTTTTATTAAATCCCCTGTCCCCCTTGTCAAAGGGGGAACTTATGAAGGCCTGAAGTAGGTTCAGCACGCCTATAGCCATAATGAGCAATGCCGGAGTGTAAGCATTCCCCCCTTTTCAAAAGGGGGGCCAGGGGGGATTTTATACTGTCGCACACTCCCACCAATCGGAACATATTTATGAAAACAGCTATCAAAGATCTGAACACCCGTTGATCTGCGCAAAATTTTTCATTTCCCGGGATATGTTATCAAGCACTCAGAGATACTATAGGAAAGGGAGGTGACTTAGTCAAAACAAAACTGGGTGAATGGATTTACGACCGACTGTATCTGAAACCATACAGCAAACGGTTTTTTTGAGATGATTTATTTCGAGGGGTATAGAGAATCTAACTGATTTCTACATATCTTACATCACTTGAATCCTTGAATCCTTGGCCCCTTGAATCTTTACCCGCCATTCTTTTTGGCGGGCTTATTTAGCATCAAGGTTATATTTGGAAATAAGACGGGAGAGATAGGTCCTTTGAATATCCATTTTTTTCGCGGCCTTGCTTCGGTTTCCACCGGTATGTTCAAGGTTCAAGGTGATAAAGCTTTTTTTGAAACTGTCGAGGGCTTCCTTTAAGGTCAGGCCTACCTCCATGCCGGGAGTGTCCATTTTTTGACCTGATATGGGCAGGTCTTCCGGCAAGACCTCATCATCGTTTCCCATCACCACGGCCCGTTCCATGGCGTTTTTGAGTTCCCGCACATTGCCGGGCCAGTCGTAACGTATCATCTTTTCCATGGCCTTTTCGGAGATTTTCAGGTGTTGGAGGCCCTTTTCCTGTTTGAAAAGATCCAGAAAATACTGGGCAAGAAGGGGGATGTCCTCTTTTCTTTGTCTGATGGAAGGCATTTGTAACTTGACGACATTCAGCCGGTAAAAGAGGTCTTCACGAAATCTTCCTTCGGCAACTTCCTCGTCAATATTTCGATTTGTGGCTGAGATGACCCTGACATCTACCGTGATAGGGGTGTTGCCACCTACGCGGTAAAAGATCCCCTCCTGCAACACCTGAAGCAGCTTTGCCTGCATTCCGGGAGACATTTCGCCAATCTCGTCAAGGAAGAGGGTGCCACCGTCGGCCAGTTCAAATTTCCCTATTTTTTTGCTGAGAGCACCGGTGAAGGCCCCTTTTTCATGACCGAACAGTTCAGCCTCCAAAAGGGTTTCGGGGAGTGCCGCACAGTTCAAAAGGATCAGGGGCTTGGAACGCCTTGGCCCGGCACGATGAATCAGTCTGGCAAGCATTTCCTTTCCTGCCCCGCTTTCCCCCAGAACCAGAGTGCTGGTCTTCGAATTGGCCACTTTGAGGGCGTCGGACACCACTCGCTTCAGGGCATCGCTATCCCCAATGATCCTGTACTTGTTCCCAAGTTCCTCCCGTAGATCCCGGTTCTCCTTTTTTACCCGGTCGATTTTTTGGGCATTGGTGACGGCCATCGAAGCCAGATCGGCATATGCCCTCAGGGTCTTCATATCCTCTACCAGGATTGGGCTGCCATCTTCCTTGTCAATGATCTCGACAACACCGATGATCTCCCCATCGACCTGCATAGGGACACAGGCAATCGACCGGGTCTCGAAACCGATGGATTGGCTGATTTCCTTGAACCATCTGGGGTCTTCCTTGACATCGGTTATCAGAAGGGGCTCTCCTGTTTCAGCGACGATACCCGCAATACCTTTCCCCAGGTCCAGTTCATATTTTCTGACTTCGTCTCTTTTCTCTCCGGTTGCCACTTTAAAATAAAGCTTCTTGGTCTTTTTATCCAATAATAGTAAAGAACTGGCCTTGGCCTGCATCATTCGGGTTGCGGTGTCTATTATCAGTTCTAGAAGTTCGTCCACGTCAAGTACTGAGGTGACCCACGTGGAAATTTCCTTTAGACGATCAATTTGTAAATCGGGAGACAGTTTTCTTTCATCCATGGTTTTCATTCCTATAAGTCTTTATTCGTAAATTAAGTCCAAATACTTGAGACAAAAAATCTGACAGTCAATATAACACAAATCATATGAAATGTATACTTTTTTATCCTCAATATAGAAAAATGAGAATCTTGTAGGGAGTAACTGAAATTGTATCTTATTGTATACTTTTCAGGGGCTGTTATTTGACGGTAAATGGAAGTTGCTCTTGGTATTTATGTGATATTTCATATAGTTATGCGTATTCCTCAAGAGAAGAACGTCCTGGGTACGGAATCTGCCTAACCAAAGGCAGGGGGTGCAGATGATTGAGAAGGAGGCAGTAACCGGATCCTGGAGTTTTTAGACCTTGGGGTTTTACATGGTTTTTCGATGGAAAAAGCTGCTGGGGATATGGCAAAGGGGCGAAATGGATGTTGGCTTCAAGATCGAATTTGCGGTAGCCGATAATTCATAGGGTGTGCTATAATTTATTATACGAACTTGGGGCTTCGCCCCAATTGGAAAGTTGGAATAATGGAGTGTTGGAATACTGGGTCTTGGCCTCCGGCTTGCAGGGTCTAAGGCTTAGAGTGGTAATTGTGGAAATATTTTATTGGGAAAATGAAGTTGAAAAAGCATCAAATAGATTAGATGTTTCCTACTAAACCATCTCACCAAAGGTGTTTTTGCATCATTCCATTATTCCACTATTCCATTATTCCATAAATATGGCAAAGACTCAAAACTTCAATAAATAGCTTTAATTTAATTATGTCATATTAATACCGAGACGTCTGATTAATCATGGAGGACATGTGATGAGATATCCCGAGATCAAGACCAAGTTGCCCGGTCCGAAAGCTGCTCGTCTGATTAAAAAGGATAAAACCTATGTGTCCCCGTCCTACACCCGGGTGTATCCCCTGGTTGTGAAAAAGGGGGAGGGGACATGGGTCTATGATGTGGATGACAACCGGTTCCTGGATTTCACAGCCGGAATTGCTGTCTGTGCGACAGGACATTGTCATCCGGAAGTGGTTCGGGCGATCCAGGAACAGGCGGAACGTCTCATTCACATGGCAGGGACCGATTTTTATTATGAGCCCCAGATTGCCCTGGCAGAAAAGCTGTCATCCATAACATCAGGTAAGGGGTCCAAAAGGGTCTACTTCGGGAATTCAGGAGCGGAAGCGGTAGAGGCGGCTTTCAAGCTGGCTCGTTGGCATACAAAGCGTGAATTGAACATAGCCTTTTTTGGGGCATTCCATGGTCGCACCATGGGCGCTCTTTCCTTGACGGCGAGCAAGACCATACAGAAAAAACACTACTATCCCTTAGTGCCCGGGATTACGCATATCCCCTATCCCTATTGCTACAGGTGCCCTTATAATCTCTGCTATCCCCAATGTAGCCTTGCGTGCGTAGACTGGTTGGAGGAAAATCTGTTTAAGACCACCATGCCTCCGGAGGAGGTTGCGGCGATTTTCGTGGAACCGATTCAAGGAGAAGGGGGCTATATTGTCCCGCCGCCCGAGTTTCACAAAGCCCTCAAGGAACTCGCCGAAAAGTATGGCATCCTCTACGTGGCTGATGAGGTCCAGTCCGGCATGGGTCGTACCGGAAAGATGTTCGCTCTGGAACATTACGGTGTGGCACCGGATATCATGGCCCTTGCTAAAGGGATCGCTTCGGGCCTTCCACTGGGGGCCATGGTCGCCCGTTCAGAGATCATGGACTGGGAGGCGGGGTCTCATGCCTCCACTTTCGGTGGCAATCCCATTGCCTGCGAAGCTGCCTTGACAACCATTCGTTTGCTCGAAGAGAACCTTATGGCGAACGCTGCAGCAAGGGGAAAGCGTCTAATGAAGGGTCTCCTGGCGTTGCAAAAGACCTATGAATGTATGGGGGACGTGCGGGGGAAAGGTCTCATGGTTGGTGTCGAGTTGGTGAAGGATCGGGAGACCAAGGAGAGGGCGGAGGAGTGGCGCGACGAACTCATAAAAGGGGCATTTGAGAAAGGATTGCTGCTTCTTGGATGCGGCCAAAACAGCATCCGGTTTTGTCCTGCCCTCACCGTGACGGATGAGGAGGTGGATGTCTGCTTAACCCTGTTTGAAGAAGCCATCCGGAAAGTCGCAGGATAAAACGAAAAAAAATAATTGGTTTCTGGAAAACGCCATCCTATAGGCAGCGTCAATTGGCTCTGCCAAGAATGATTATACAAAGAATATAAATTCGAAATCCGAATATCGAAATCCGAAACAAATTCAAAACTCTAATATTCCAATGACCGAAACAAACACACCAAGTTGTAAAATCGAAACCGAATGTGGCACAGTGCAGTTTAGGTCATTTAGATTTTGGTCATTTGATATTGTTTCGATATTCGGATTTCGATATTCGGATTTCAATGTTTTTTTTAAGCGATGCCCCCTACACCCAGATGGGGTGGTGCCCGAATGCAACGGTCCAATGTGCGTGGATTTTACTAGGGTTCCTCCGACAGCCTCTGGTTGATCCAGGTCATGATTTTCTGAAATTCGGCCTTGACCTCAGCCAGGGCTTTACCTCTGTGGCTAATCTTGTTCTTTTCTTCCAATGACATCTCAGCAAAGGTCTTTTTCAAAGGGG
>JAQYVK010000540.1 GCA_030145585.1 Desulfatiglandales bacterium
GCCGGGCTGGCCCTCAAGGATGACGCAGACCTCGAAACGTTCTGCAAGGAAAACAATATCGGCTTCCCGAACAGCTATCATTTTTCCAAGCAACTGGTGATTGCCTGGACAAAACTAAATGTTCGAAAATGGGCGGACAGAGGGATTCGACTCAACTCCATAAGTCCCGGTCCTGTGGATACACCTATCCTCGATGATTTTCTCAGTGCCTTCGGCGAAAAAGCCAAGCAGGGCATTGAAAGTGTCGGCAGGGCCGGTCGACCGGACGACATCGCCCCTATTGTTACATTCCTCTTAAGTGAGGAATCAGACTGGATTAGCGGAACCAATATTGCCGCCGGCGGTGGGGGCGAGGCCCTGATGTATGACGAAATATTAGGTTTGACAAAATAGGGGATGAGAAATTTGACCAACCAATGATTAAAGGGAGGTGACGACATGACAAGGAAGATTGAACACATTCACTGGCCCGATGCTCCGGATGTATGGATGCCCTATGCTCCGGCCATCAAGGTCACAGGCGGGTCCATGGTATTCCTCGCCGGGGTTACTGCCGCTCCGGTTTACCACAGCCATCCCCACATACCAGAAGAGTTTGCAGACATGCCGGAAGACATGGAAGGCCAGGCACGTGCTACTCTCGACAATTTGAAGAAAGGACTCGATTCAGTAGGTGCCACATTTGCGGACCTTGTGGTGGCGAACCGATTCCTGACAGACCTCTCCCAGCAGGACATCCTGAATAAGGTCTGGAACGAGTGTATGGGTGACAACAAGCCGACCACAACGACCGTTCAGGTGGTGCAATTGGCGACCGATCCCCGCTGTCTTTTGGAGATCAATGCCATGGCCGTGATTGATTAACCTCAAAATCACAACTTTTTTATGCGACCGCGATAGGCCTTATAGGTGATCCGGTGCCTCCTCTTATTTTGAGTGGTAGGGCGATGAAGAGGAATGAATAGACTTTAGCCTTGGACAACTTTTCTAAGTTTATCATTTCCATAATTTGTATACCGTTTTCTATCAAGAGGATAACGTGACATGGCAGATGATGCGGTGGCGTCCTCTCATATGCGGCCGTGTCCGTGCCGGTGAACGCAATTTCTTTGGAAGCTAAAAATCGCGCACCATCCTCAACGACGCCGGGAACACCATCTTCTACGGAAAGGTATTTTTTCCTATCCTCCCAAAATCTCATCCATCCGGTCCGAATTAATACCACATCCGCCTTTTCTATCTCTACGCCGGCATTTTGAGATGCCTGCTGCAATTCCTCTTCGCCAATGCCAAAATCGTGGGGTAAAACATCCAAACCCAAAAGCTCTGGTATATCAAGCAGGACCCCTTTCTTAACAATGGGTGGGGTCGTGTCTATCCCCATGATCTCAAGCCCATTCTGATAATCCTGGTAATCGGATATGTCCACATCGTTAAATACCCGATTGTTTCGTGCGACATGGGCCACGGCATCTAAATGCGTGCCTGTGTGTCCTCCCATCATGAATATGTCACTACAAAAACTGATCCTTTCCTCGTGCAAGGTGATGTCTCCATGTTTCTTCAAAAGCGTGTATCCGAATGGCGGTTGATTGGGATGATGGGGCATGCCGGGAAAAATGAGTTGGCCCAAATCAAATACCTGCCCCTTATTCAACAATTCACTCAAATAATCTGCGAGCATAACGAATCCTCCGATTCATCTATCATTCCTTTAAAATGCTATTGGCAATGATCAATCTTTGAATTTCGGAAGTCCCTTCATATATTCTGAGCGCCCTGATTTCACGGTAAAGACGTTCAACGGTCGAACCTACCATAACACCCATCCCCCCATGAATCTGGAGGGCCTCGTCTACTGCACGAAAGGCTGCCTCCGTGGCAAATAATTTCGCCATGGAAGCTGATTTGGCCAGTTGTGAATCTCCTCTATCCAGTTTTATGGCAGCCGTATAAACCAAACCACGGGCGGCGTCCAACTCTGTGGCCATCGCTGCCAATTTGAATTGAACCGCCTGGTAGGTCGCAATGGGTGAACCAAACTGGACCCTTTCCTTGGCATATGCTTTGGCAGCACTCAAGGCTGCTTGCCCAATGCCCACTGCCGCTGCTCCCACAGACATACGAAAGAGGTCCAATGTCTTCATGGCAATCCGATAGCCGTCACCCAATTCTCCCAGAAGGTTCTCCTTTGGAATGTGGCAGTTTGTAAACTCCAACTCTACCAGATCGTGAGGAGCCATGACCGGCAGTCTTTTACTCACCTTAAAACCTTCCATACCCTTTTCCAGGACAAAGGCGGATAGTGCGCGAGCGTTCTCCTCTAGGGGCGTTTTGGCAAAGACTATGACGATGCCTGCGGCATGGCCGTTCGAAATGAACCGCTTCCTTCCGTTAAGAAGGAAGCCACCAGGTGCTTCCTCTGCGTGACTTTTTATGCCGTTCACATCACTTCCGGCCTCAGGTTCCGTGAGTGCGTAGGTGGTCAGCAGTTCCCCTTCCCCAATTCTGGGAAGGTATTTTGCTTTTTGGGTCTCATTCCCCGCCAAAAAGATAGGATAACTCCCCAGCCCCTGCATGGCCAGGGTCACATCCGCAGGACAGTAAACGCCCGCCAGCACCTCTCTTGCCAAACATATTTTGAGGGCCTTGATTCCTTTGCCTCCCAATTCCTCCGGTAGCAGGAGTTTAAAGAATTCAGCTTCTGCCATGGCCCGGATCATTTCTGTAGGCAAGTCATCGGTTTCCCCATACTTATTCGATATGGGTGTCAGGATTTCGCTTGCAAAATGTTGACACTGCTCTTTGAATTGTGTTTCCTCTTCTGATAACATAAAATCCATATGGATGATCCCCGATTTCCTATTGAAGATGGGCTTCTAATTTGCCCCGAACTCTATTCTGAGTTGTTTCTTATCCACTTTCCCGCTTGACGTGGTCGGCAGGTTTTCCACAAATTCATATTTTCTGGGCCGCTTGTACTTGGCCAATTCATCACTTTGCAAGCAGTATTCATCCAATTCCTTTTCATCAAGTGTTTCGTCTGCTTTAACGACAATCCCAGTCACAATCTCACCCCATTTTTCGTCGCCGGTGCCGATGACCGCAACATTACGAACCTTTTTATGTTTTGAAATGGTGTTCTCCACCTCAAGTGGGTAAATGTTCTCTCCACCCGATATAATCATGTCGTCTTGGCGTTCGATAAAACTAAGATAGCCCTCTTCATCTATGCGGCCCAAATCGCCCGTAAAGTACCAACCTTCCTTGATCACCTCCTTGGTCTTGTCGGGGAGATTCCAATACGCCTTCATGAGACAGGGTGAGCGGACAATAATTTCTCCGATATCACCTTTATTAACGATCGCCTTCGGATCGCTTTTATTCGGTTCGACAGTCCGAATAAAGGTCTTTGGAAGTGCCCTCCCAACCGATCCCAAATGGTCATCATGTTCTTCAGGGAACGTTGCAGAGACGGCATCGAGCTCAGTCATGCCATAAGCGTTGACCAGGTCGATGTTCCCAAATATATCGCGTATCTTAGAATAAAGCCCTCTAGATAACGGCGCCCCGGAATATTGAATGGCTCGAAGGTTACTCATATCATAGTCTTTCACATTCTCAGTCGACGTGAGCATGTTCAAATGGGTGGGCGTCGCCCACATCATTGAGATATCATGCTCTCTGATCCATTGCAGGGTATCGTTGGGGTTAAAATTTCTTTGAATAACGTTACTTCCTCCTACAATCAACGTCGGCAAAAAATTGGAGAGGAGTGGGCCGATGTGGTAGAGAGGGCCCAAGGCTATGGACCGATCCAGAGGCGTGAGTTTGGCCGGACGTGTCCATGCTTCGGACGCAGCCAGAACGCCTCTGTGTGTATGGACGGTTCCTTTGGGTTGCCCCGTCGTACCGCTTGTGTACATGATCAAGGCCACGTCATCTTCCGATATTTTTCTTTCTACGTCTCCCGACTGAGACTCTCCCAAAAGTTCATGAAACAACGAGGCATACTTCAGCCTTTGATCTCCCGTGTAGACGAACGATTCGATCCCTTTAAGTTCAGGCCTGACTTTTTCGACAATGGGGCACCCTTCCTCATCGAACACCAATAGTTTTGAGGCGCAGTCATTCAGTACATATTTAAGTTCCTTTGCCGATAACCTGTAGTTCATGGGTACAAAGATCCCGCCGACCTTTGAGACGGCAATGAATGAGGTCACCAGTTCGACTTGATCTCTTAAAAAGGCTGCGACGCGATCTCCGGGCTTTATCCCCACTTCTATCAATGAATTGGCAAATCCAGTTGCCTGCGCCATCCACTCGGCATATGTCAAAGAAATCGCCTTTGTCGGGTCCACCACAGCAATCTTGTTGGGAGATCTTTCTGCATTGATATTTAAAAGATCTCCCACCGTGGGTCGAAAACTATCCACTTTGATCCTTTCTGCTTTAAGGCCGCAAAGAAGCTCCCCGCAGCAAGCTGTGGGTATCAGATGTCATGCCGGACTTGTAGCTGACTGTAGAGGCTCAATTTCTTACAGTCAGCATGATTCGGCATCCAGTTTAGATTTCTGGATTCCGGCTTTCGCCGGAATGACGATTCGCCGCAAGCGGGTGGGGTATTCTGGCGAAGGCGAATCAAAGGATCGTTCTGCCACCATCAATGGAAATGGTTTGTCCCGTGATGTAATTTGACGCGTCAGAAGCCAAAAAGACTGCAGCCCCTATGATATCGTTTGCTTCTCCGACCCTACCTAAAGGGGTTGAAGAAATAATTTTCTCATTCACTTCAGCGTCCGTTAATCTGTCGGCGACCAGCGGGGTGGCAAAATACCCTGGGGCGAGTGCATTGACGTTGATATTATACTGAGCCCACTCTTCGGCCAGCGCTTTTGTCAGCATCACGATTCCTGCCTTTGTCATCGCGTACACGGAGTTGGGGACACCGGACCTGACAAGAAAAGCGGTAACAGAGGCTATGTTTATGATTTTCCCTCTTCGTTTCGGTATCATAACCCTGGCTGCGGCTTGCGAGCAGAAATAAACCCCTTTGGAATTCACCTTTATAATCTTATCGAAATCTTCCTCCGTGATATCCAAGGCTTTTTTGTGAACATTAACCCCTGCATTGTTAATAAGGATATCCAGGCCTCCTAATTCCTTACAGGCATAATCGATCATCTTGGCCACACCCTCGATGTCCCCTATATCAACTTCGAAAAAACAAGCCCTTCTACCCATTTCACTAATTTTCTTGCTTGTTCTTTCTGCCCTTTGAACCTTCAAGTCGGCAATTAAAATATCTGCACCGGCATCGGCCAATCCCAGGGCTATCCATTCGCCTATGCCTTGCCCGGCACCGGTCACAATGGCGACCTTACCTTTGAGGTCGCATCTTGGAAATTTATTTGCTTCCATTTCCATTTTACAAGCTCCTCCAGAATTCCTTTCTTTTCAAATGGACCCTCTGATTGAGTATGATGGTTCCTCCTTGCAGCATAGCATAGCTTGGACTGTCAGCATAGTGGCTGTTAATAGGAACAATGAATAAAATTGACAAACCTGTAAGGATATGGAGATAATTACTTTTATGTTTGTCCGTCATGCCTGACGCCCTTTATAGCAGGGTTGAGCTTAGGGTTTCTCGAATCTAAATGACTGAAATAGGTTTTAGCGGGAGATCCGACCTAATGAATAGGTTCCTCAGAACCTGCCATTCTTCAAAAAAATAGCTGTAATCAACCTCACGCCATCAAATCGGCCATACTTTTAAAACAGGCAACGATTGGTTTAATATCATTTGAAGTTATTCGAATGAAAACATTATCTGAATAGGAGGGAAAAGCATGAGTTTGGAAAATTTTGTAGAGTCTGGCTCATTACCAGAATGGCCCTATCCCATTCGATATGGGGAAGAGAATGAAGAGAGCGCCGATGTCCTTATCTTAGGTGGCGGGATAGCCGGGTGCTGGGCCGCCATCAGCGCAGCCAAAAAAGGCTTGAGTGTCGCCATTGTTGAAAAAGGGGCAACAGTTCGGAGCGGTGCGGGTGGCGCCGGGTGCGACCACTGGGTCTATGTAGCCAATCCCTGCTCCAAGATTGACCCGGAAGAGATGGTTAACGTCGAGGCAAGCCACTTTAACGGATACACGAACGGGATCTCCCGATACATTGCCTCCAGGGAGTGTTATGATGCCCTCTTGGAACTGGAGCAGATGGGGGCGAAGGTCAGGGACACGGAGGACGAATTCAAAGGCGCTGACTTCAGAGACGATGAGACAAAACTTTGCTTTGCCTATGAATACCAAAACAAACTCCATTTTCGCGTGTGGGGAAGCACCTTTAAGCCGGCGCTCTACAAAGAATGTAAGCGCCTGGGCGTGAAAATCTTTGACAGGACCATGGCGACAAGCCTGTTGACCGAAGGGGGAAAACAGGGTGCCAGAGTCGTTGGTGCGACCGGACTGAATGTCCGAACAGGGGAGTTTACCACATTCAAGGCTAAAGCGACGGTCATGTGCATGTCCAGGCCGCAGCGTATCTGGCAGTTCTCTTCCGAGTTGACCGGTTT
>JAQYVK010000541.1 GCA_030145585.1 Desulfatiglandales bacterium
GGGCGAAAAAACAGAAATACCGGGTCTGGCTGTGCTCCTTGAGCCCCCGCATGTAACCGATAGAATAGGCCGAGGTCACGATCCAGAGTGAGGAGGAGACTAAGGCAAAAAGCATCCCAAAGGCGTCCACCCGGAACTTGATCGCAACACCCGGGATAACCTCGGCCAAGGTGTAAACGATGTCGGCGCCCCGCAGGATCGTTGGGAGCATGGAGACCACCAAAAGAAACTTCGCGATGGCAGCGACAAAGGTCCAGGCTTCGCGTCTATTTGGCGTTCTGCTCCATATGAGCAACGGGACGACGCAAAGACTGATCAGGACGGCAATAAAGGGTTTTATGGAGGAAATGGTTTCCATTACAGGATCTCTCTCGGTATGGCAAATTGAATAACAAGGTTCACGATGTCCCCGGTATAAACCCCAACGATAACCAATCCAAGGGCAACGATCAGAAGGGGGACAAGCATGCTCAGAGGGGCTTCGTCAATGGATTCTGTATGGCCATGCCCGTCATGATCCCCAAAGGGTTCAAAAAAGGCGATCTCCAAAACTCGAAAGAAGAGGACTACATTGACCAGGCTGCTAAAGAGGAGCGCCGCCACAAAACCGTATTGGCCGGCCTGAACGGCCCCGGATATCAAATACCACTTACTAAAAAATCCGCACGTGGGGGGAACACCGATGATAGATAGGGCGCCGACCACAAGAGCGCCCATGGTGACGGGCATCTTTCGAAATATGCCTTTGAGGTCATCAAAGGAATGGCCTTGAATCTTGTACACGATATTGCTGGCCACAAGAAAGAGGCAGAGGGTCATTAGGGCGTCATTGAGTATGTGTAATACCGCGCCGGTCATGCCTGCGCGATTCCCCAGCCATATACCCCCGACCATATAGCCCACTTCGGAAATAATGATATAGGAGAACATCTTTTTAAGGTTTCGTTCTGCCAGGGCAAAAAGAGCACCCATGACGATCGCGATCGCGGCCAACCAGACGAAAGCGTTGCTGAGGGCGAGGGTGTTGAAGGCGTATTCAGGGGTGAACACTGTAAATATGAGACGGATCATGACGTAAATCATGACCTTGGTCACCAGGGGGGCTATCAAACCGCTGGATGCGGATGGGGCGTGTGTATAGGCATTCGGCAACCAGGCATGCAGAGGGAAGAAGGCCATTTTAAGCCAAACCCCGACCATACAGATGATAAATGCTGCGAGCACCGCCTTGGACTCATAAAGGGGGGGTAAGATTCTTGCGATATCCGCCATGTTCAAGGAACCGGTGACGATATAAAGATATCCAACGCCCAAAAGATAGAAGCAGGCTCCAATGGTGCCCATGTAGAGATAATTGAGGGTTGACAGTGCGGCACGTTTATCACCCATGGCAAGCAGGCCATATCCTGTCAGGGCGGCAATCTCCAGTAAGACGTAAAGGTTAAAGGCATCACCGGTGATCACGATGCCGAGAAGGCCGGTGACCATGAGGATATATAATGTATAAAAGGGGCCGATTTTGTCCGGAAAATCCTGGTCAATACTCTTTTTCGCTCCAATTAAATTGAGAAGAGCCACGACACAGACAACGACCAGAACCAATCCGTTGAGATGATCCACGTAGTAAGCGATGCCCCAGGGAGGCTCCCAACCCCCCAAACGATAATGCACCACACCCTCGTTCAGGACCCTGAGCAGAAGACCTATGGACGCGTAGGTGGCCACGCTCAAGGCTACAACGGCGATCGGGAAACACAATTTTTTGTACACCCATCCGGCGATACTGATAAAAAGGGCGGCCAGCAGTGGTGTAGCAACCAGGAGTGCAGGGTATTGAGAGCTCATTTCTCCCTTATTTGATCAAGAATTTCGTCTTCTTCCAGGCTGTTGTATTGCTGATAGACTTTTAATGCCAGGGCCAAGGCAACGCCGAGCGTAGCGACGGCCACCACGATGGCTGTAAGCATGAGAACATGGGGCAGGGGGTTGATGTATTCAATGGCATGGACCGCTGAGGACCCTGCTCCGTGGTCCCCGTGGGCATGTTCGATGATGGGAATGGTGGCGCCTTTTTTAGCTCCTATGGAGATATAAAAAAGGATGATGGCCGTCTGAAAGATGTTCATCCCTACGATCTTCTTTACCAGGTTGTTCTTTGCGATTATGGCATAAAGACCTATCATCATCAGGGTGATATAGATCCAGTAATTGTAGTTGGCTACAATGTGTGTAATGAGATCAGACATAGGCAATATTAAAACGCATGGCGCATAGCGCATAGCGCATAGCGCAAACGGCAGGGAAATTAGAGTCCTTCTTCATATTTTCCTTCCGATGAAATATTATCATAGATCCAGATCATGGTGGCCATGACCGCAAGGCCGACGCCTATCTCCACAATGAGTATGCCATGGGATCGGGCCGTGATCGGATCCACATGAAGGATGGAGGCCAGAGCACTGTAATCTAAGAAATTGAGTCCCAGCAGGAGACAGAGGGCACCGGTCCCCGCATAGATCAACACACCGACCGCGCATAGGATACCACCCAACTTCTCACGAAGCCGTTCTTTGGCGGTCCTAAGGTCATAGGAAACGGCTAAAAGGATGAAACTTGCTCCGAGAATAACACCCCCCTGAAACCCACCGCCTGGGCTGTGGTGACCATGGGCGATGACGTAGAGGGCAAAGAGCTGAATAAATGGAATCAGAAGCCGGCATACGGTCTTGATTATCAAATCATAAGGTGCCCACAAGGTGTCAATTCTTTCGAACTCATCCAAATTTTCAGGGACCTCGTCTAAATCTTTGATCCGGAGGGTCATACCGGTCAGCGTGTGGCGGTATAGGCGTTCTACAGGCTCTTTTCTTCTTGGGACTCGAAGGAGGAAAAAGCAGGCGACACCCGCCCCAAAAATCACCGTCGTCTCAAACATGGTATCATAACCACGATAGTCTGCCAGGACAGCAGTGACGATATTTGGGACGGAAGTTTCTTCCAGGGTTTTTTCAATATAATGGGGTGAGAGATGGGTGCTGGCCGGGGAAGACGGGTCGCCCCAGGAAGGGAAATCACTTGTAGTGTATATAAGTAAAGTACCGGTCAAAACCGCAATGATAAGTCCCAAGATTTTCAATCTTTGGTCCTCCGTGTCGTTCGAAAAACGGCTGCAACAAAAAAGACAGTACTGACCCCCGCCCCAACAGAGGCCTCGGTAAAGGCGACATCAACAGCACCCATGATGGCCCAGAGCAGGCACATCATAAAACTGTAGGCACCGAACAATATGGCGGATCCGAGAAGGTCTTTGACAGTGATGGCGCCTATAGCACAGACAACAACCAGTGTTAGGATCGGTATATCCAACTGCCAGGTCATGGAACCTATCTCCTTTTTTCTCCCTTGGTCCAGGGTGTAAGACCAGCACGGACACCGGCATCTACGATACCGTGAATAGCCGTGGGGCTGGATAGAAAAACAAATACAACGATAACGATGAGCTTGAGACTGGTCAGAAGAGTAGCCAGCGTAAAATGATGGAGATTAAACAAGGCGAGTGCGATCAACATGAAAAGGGAACCCATTGTGTCCATTTTCCCGGCAGGATGAAGACGGGAATAAAAATCCGGAAAACGGAGGATGCCAACAGCCCCGCCGGTAAAAAAGACCAACCCAATTATCAGAAGGACGATCACAATGATATCCATTAATATCTCTCCCTAATGTAGTTCGTCATACAAACCTCTTTTCTTCTGAAAATATCTGGAGGCGGCGAGTACGGCGATAAAATTTAAAAGAGCATAGGCCAATGCTATATCAACAAACATATCGACCCGGTGGTAAATGAGACCGATCAGAATGAGAAGAACCACAGTCTTGCTGCCGATGGCATTGGCGCCAATCAGTCGGTCCAAAACGGTTGGCCCAAAAAGTGCCCGGTAAAGAGAGAGGACCATTAAGATAATCAACAATAGACCGGTATATATGAAAATCTGATCCATTACCCCTCGCTAAATGCCCTGGCGATACGTATTTCCATTTCACCGGGCAATCCTTGCTTTGATTGTTGATCAATGGCATGAACACTAAAGTCTCCATCCACAGAGACATATATGGTAATCGTTCCAGGGGTGAGGGTGATGGAATTGGCGAAAGTCACGAGAGCGAGGTCCCCTCTTAATTTGCTTCGGAATCTGAAAATCTGAGGGTCGATAAGATCCAGCATCTTTGGATGAAAGGTCAAGAAGAGGACATGGAGATTCGCCAGGAAGATCTGGTAAAGAAGCCACGGGGAATAAAGGAGAAAACGCCACCATGACCGGGGAAACCCTTTCATCCTTGGGGAATCAAATAACAAGTCCCCGGAAAAAAAGGACACGATGGCGCAGGAAATAACACCTAAAGTCAAATGAAATGGATCAAACTTTCCTGATAGGAGAATCCACAGGAAAAACATGATGAGGAATGTCACCAGGTAGGGGCCGAATCGCTTTCGGGATGGGGGTCGGTTCGCAGGTCGATCCCTTCCCGATTCGCGGGAGCCTTCCAAAGACTTCTCTTGTTGCTCCAAAGCTTCCAACAGGTTTTCCCCTTTTCATAACATCATCAAACGACGGCATGGTCGATTCTGTCTTCTAAATAGGGTTAAAAAAGTTGTATCACGTCAGATAGCTCAGATAATTGAATGTTTCGAAAATTCTATAACTTATTTAAAAAATGAATATCCATTTATTATTTGGAACAAGGATTGTCAACTTTTTTTTGGGCGGGTTTGTTTTAGGTCACAGATATCCCTCAAGATCACCATCTAAGATTCCTGCTTTTGATGACCTCTGTGTGATCTTCAAACTGAAAAATGGACTAAAACGGCAGGCCTAAAATAAGTGAATGGAATAGAAATACATCTTATAACAATATACTCAGCCACCCCCTGCAGTTCTTCCATTAAAAACAACAAGACCATGTGAATATATCGGTAGATTGTATTGAAAGTCAACAGGAAACGATATTGCGAGGAAACAGGGGGGGACTTTATTCGTCGTTTTTATCAGGATAACGCCTTGTCACGAAATTTATAACATCAATGCAGGAGAAGAATGCCTCGACGCATTCCGGATCAAAGTGCTTCCCGGATGATTGCTGTAATTCACTGAGCACCATGTCCTCCTCCCAGGGTTCCTTATATGATCTGCGGGAGCGTAAAGCGTCATAGACA
>JAQYVK010000542.1 GCA_030145585.1 Desulfatiglandales bacterium
CATTAAAGGCGCGTTTATAGGATTTGACTAGGCTCATCTTGGTTACTCCTTAAGTAAAAAATTCGTTCTTTGCATCGAACACATCATTCAAGCATTCTCTCCGACCGGGAGGCCAGCATACTGGTTCCGATGACAAGGACATCAGGTTTTAGCACTTTTCTTTTCTCTGCCATTTACACCCCTATGTCTAAATCGGCCTTATAGGGACCCCCTATTTTTTGCAGATATCCGGGACATAAGACCTAAAAACTATTTTCTCCTTCTAAAAGTTCGACAGTATATTGCTCCTGTTTTTGAACATGCCTTCGGGCCAGCATTTCTGTCTTCTCTTCATCTTTTTGAGAAAGCGCTTCAAGGATGTTCCGATGATCCGGAACCAAATCTTTGAATCTGTGAGGAAACCGAAGAGGAACTGAATGAAATCGCTGGATTTTTTCATAAGTGTTCTGGAGTTGTTCCACGAGTTGTTGATTGTCTGACGCCCGCCAGATTAGGGCATGAAAACTGTTGTTAGCCTTTGTATACTGCGGGTAATTGTTGTCGCGAAAATATCTTTCTGTTAAGGAGGCATACCTTTCCATGTCTTGGAAGTCCCTGTCTGTTAGGTTCCAAAGGGATTCGCGTGCGGCTAATCCCTCCAAAACGCTCCAGATTCGATAGAGATTCTGGACGTCCTTTTTATTCATTTTTGTGACACGAATCATGGTGTGGGGGACCATCTCAACAAATCCGATTCCTTCCAGGTAACGGATCGCCTCCCGAATGGGTGTTTTACTTACGGAGTATTTGGCTGCCAAATCGCCTTCCTTCACCCTTTCAAGTGGCTTATAGCGACCACTTATGATGTCCTCCTTGATATCTTCAGCAATCGCCTTCCAGACCTGTTTTGGCAGATTCAAAGGCTCTGTTTTATTTAACGTCATTCTTTTCAGGTTCATTTATTTTCTCATTTGGGGACGGAGATTTGTGTTTAGATCTTTGAAATTAACAATAATATCAAATAATTGAAAACATCTTTGGATGGTAAAATTAAAATAAGGAAGTTATAAGATATATGTTATAACTTATCAATGTCAATAAAAAACCCTATTTAAGGGAAAAGTCGCTGGAAGTAGGAATGATGAGGATGGGCTATTTGGTTCGTCTCATTTCAGTTGAAAAAAGGAATCCTTAACGCCGATGTTAATCCGGAGGTCCTTAAAGATGATCTGCCGTTCAAGGACTTTATCAGGGGTGTATTCTCTCACCTCAACAGGAAGCCATATCATTTTGTCGATGAGAAACTCATATCGGGTCCGAACGCCTTTGCGAAAATGGTTCTCTGCCAAGACTTGAACGTGGATGGTTGTCTCTTCCTCTTTAAGCTCGGGCCTGCTGTACTGCTCATCCGTGAGGCTTTTCGAAATGTTTTTTATGAGGCGTCCCATGTCAGTCTGATCTATGGGTTGGCCTGAGGAGACTTTAAGCAAAAAGCTGTCCGGGTCGAGACTGAGCTTAATAAAACTTGCCCAGCCCGAAGGGCGAACCCCCACCTTTCCCTTGTGGTCAGGGTAGACCAGGATCATATCTGGGTGGGGTGATTCAAGATCCAGGCGGATATTTTTTGGCTTTTTAAATGTGTAAAGAAACTTTTCAGCTTTATAGGAATGATCGTTGCTGTATGTTCTGACCTCCATTTTTACCTGGTAGTCTGTGACTTCGGCATAAGCAGATTCCATCTTTTTAAGAAGGTCTTGAATGTTTGGAGCCTGGGCACCTGTTTCAAGTGGAATCATGAAGAGGAATAGTAACCAAATCGGGTGCCTCCCAAAGGCCGTAAATAAATGCATGGCTTTCACCAACTACAAAGGAATTAAAAGATCTAATAAGCAAAACCGACTTCTTTCATCGTGCCACGATATACAACTGAATACTAATGAAATCGAAAACGAGGTGCATCCCAAGATGCTCGAAGAAACGCCTGGAACCGTAGATGATATTCCAACCTGTTCGGTCAATATCAAAATGGGTTTCTATTTTCACTTCACCTTCTGTTGAAAGACCGGCGGTTGCCACAAATGCTGTTTCCTTTTTTATCCCTCGCAATTCGAATACGCCTTGCACCTCGAAATTTGGCTCGGTGGGGGTAGCGTCCTTTATCTGTTTTGCGGATGTAATGGTGAACGTGGCCTTGGGAAAGATATCGACAAAAAAGAAATCGTCCGACATCAAATGAGATACGAGGACAGGTTGCAAAGGATCACCTTCCAAGTTGATATTCTTGATGGATTTCATATCTATCTCAAAGGTCCCTCCAATTTGACCGTGATGGACCAGAATCTCACCCTTAGACAATTGAACAGTGCCGTGATGTCTTGTGTTTGGATTTCGGCCGGTCCATTCAATCACACTCTGTTCTATATCAATCTTATAAGTCTTATCCTCAGATGAAATGGGCGCTTCAAGATCTGGCTTCATAGCACTCTCATCACCCTCAATCCCAAATCCTGATGACAACCATTCCAGCAGGCCCCCTTCAAGGGCTTGAACTTTTTTGTACCCTGCCCGAACGAGTTTTTCGGCGGCGGTCACAGCATCCATAGATTTAGCACTGGAACCGTAAACAACGATTTCTTGGTCTTTATTTGAAACAATTTTGGTCACATTATCCAAAAAAACAACCTCAAATACACAAGCGTTCTTCGCGCCCGGGAGGTGTCCCATATTGAAGTGATCATTGGACAGAACATCTATAAGAACAAAACCGTCAGTTTTATTGATTTTTTTATGAAGCTCTTCGGGTGAGATTTTGGAAATATCATTTTCTGTAGCCATGAGACATCTCCTTTCTTTGACAGCCCCATTTCGGCATTTTGTCTGGTGTTCGTTTTGAAACATTCGTTTCTTATCAGTAACTATTGGGATGAAATCCCAGGGTGTCAAGTGGTGAATCCAAAGCAAAGCTCTTTTCCGGGCGTTATCTTTCTCTTGACTTCAAACCTCATTTTCCCTATTGT
>JAQYVK010000543.1 GCA_030145585.1 Desulfatiglandales bacterium
CCTCACTGGATCCCATCAATGCGGAGATAATGGTTTGAAGTTGTTCATTCATGGTTCATAATCGGGGTTGTACACCATTACCCTAATGGAGCGAAAGTCGAGGATGCCCCAGATTCAAGGCGTCCAAGGGCGAAGCCGTAATAATCTACTGCGAGCCCTTGGCAACGAAGGAGATGGGGTATCCTCGGCTTTCCCGAAGGGTAAACAAAATGGAGAAAAAAAAGAACATTTATAACTCATCATTACGGTGGATATAAATCGGGCATAAAAAACTGAGAAAAATGTTTGATTTGTTTTTATAATAGTCCTTCTCGATTTTGTTTACGCTCCATTAGGGTATCACTTAAATTGACATGAATGCCGGTATAAAAAAAATAAAGGCGCTGTTGGCCCTGGAAGACGGCACCCTATTTAAGGGTCGTTCTTTTACGGGCCCCTGTGATGCGGTCGGAGAAGTGGTTTTTAACACCAGCATGTCCGGTTATCAGGAGATCCTGACAGACCCCTCCTACAGCGGTCAAATGGTTACCATGACTTATCCCCTCATAGGCAGCTACGGCATCAACGATCAGGATATTGAATCGGAAAAGATCCAGGTGAAGGCGCTTATTGTGAAGGAGTATCAGGAATTCCCTAGCAACTGGCGATCCAAAAGGAGCCTTGCGGACTACCTGATAGCCAACAGCATTCCCGGATTGGAGGGTATCGATACCCGGGCCCTCACCAGGCATATCAGGTTGTCAGGGGCCATGCGGGCGTCCCTATCCACTCAGGATTTGGACCCTGATTCTTTGGTGGAAAAAGCACGGCAGTCCCCTCACATGGAGGGACTGGACCTTGTCAAAGAGGTGACCTGTAGGGAACCCATGCTGTGGCGAGATGGAAGGCTGGTGACTCTGGAAACGGGACTTGATCAATTTCAATGGCCTGATGAACCTGACAAATGGCGTGTGATTGCGGTGGATTACGGGGTGAAGTACAATATCCTCCGTTCCCTTGAGGAGAGGGGGTGCACCATTTTGCTGGTACCGGCCGGTTTGGACAGCAAGACTATAAGCAAGCTGGACCCTCATGGGCTCTTCTTAAGCAACGGCCCTGGGGATCCTGCGGCCGTCACCTATGCGGTGAAGACCATTAAGGACCAATTAGGCAGGAGGCCGATCTTCGGGATATGCCTGGGCCATCAGTTAATCGGGCTGGCCCTGGGGGGTAAGACTTTCAAACTTAAATTCGGACATCGAGGGGCCAACCAGCCCGTGAAGGATCTGAGCACAGGCAGAGTAGAAATCACCTCCCAGAACCATGGTTTCTGTGTGGATATGAAATCCCTCGATGATCCTGACATAGAATTAAGTCACATCAACCTGAATGACAATACTCTGGAAGGGATCATCCATAAAAAGATTCCTTTGTTTTCAGTACAATACCATCCTGAAGCCTCTCCCGGACCTCATGATGCGACGTATCTTTTTGATCGTTTTATAAAGATGATGGAAGATAAAAAAAAGGTTTAAGGTTTAAGGTATACGGTACACGGTATACGGAGGCGGGCGGTCGTGCTCCAATGGTTATGATCTTAGGCCATATACCGTATACCTTGTACCACTATGCTTAAGCTTAGATGACCTTTTAAAACTGTTTTGATGAAATAAACGTATAACTCTCATTTGTAATAAACCCATGCCCAAGCGAACAGACATAAAAAAAATCCTCATCATCGGCTCCGGCCCGATCATCATCAGTCAGGCCTGCGAGTTCGACTATTCGGGCACCCAGGCCTGCAAGGCGCTGATGGAAGAGGGTTATGAGGTGGTGCTCATCAACAGCAATCCCGCCACGATCATGACCGACCCTCAAACGGCCCACCGAACCTATATTGAACCGATTACGCCGGAGATGGTTGCCAAAGTGATTGAACGGGAGCGGCCGCAAGCCTTGCTCCCGACCTTGGGAGGTCAGACCGGTCTCAACACGGCGGTGAAAGTGGCCGAGACCGGCCTCCTCGAAAAATTGGGCGTTGAGATGATCGGGGCCTCATTACCCGTCATCCTCAAGGCAGAAGATAGAGAGCAATTCCGGGATGCCATGAACAAGATCGGGCTGCGGGTTCCCGAAAGCGGCATTGCAAGAGATTTGGACCAAGCGAAAAAGGTGGCTAAAAGGCTCGGGTATCCCCTTATTATAAGAGCCAGTTTTACGTTGGGGGGCATTGGAAGCGGTGTGGCTTATAACCGGGAGGAGATGGAAGCCCTGGCGAATGCCGGGCTAGATGCCAGTATGATTTCTGAGATCATCATAGAAGAATCCCTCATCGGTTGGAAAGAATTCGAACTGGAAGTGATGCGGGACTTCAAGGACAACGTGGTCATTATCTGTTCCATTGAAAACGTTGATGCCATGGGGGTTCATACGGGTGACAGCATTACGGTGGCCCCGGCCCAGACCCTCACGGATAGGGAATATCAGTCCATGCGTGATGCGGCCATCGATATCATCAGGGAAATCGGCGTTGAGACCGGGGGTTCCAATATCCAGTTTGCGATTCACCCGGATAACGGCGAGATGGTGGTCATAGAGATGAACCCGAGGGTGTCGAGGAGCTCAGCACTCGCTTCCAAAGCCACCGGTTTTCCGATTGCAAAGATAGCCGCAAAGTTAGCGATAGGATATACCCTGGATGATCTCACCAACGACATCACCCGCGAGACCCTTGCCTCCTTTGAACCCACCATAGATTACTGCGTGGTCAAGATACCCCGTTGGACCTTTGAAAAGTTTCCTGGTACGGAAGACAGTCTGACCACGTCCATGAAGTCGGTGGGTGAAACCATGGCCATTGGAAGAACCTTTAAGGAGTCCCTTCAGAAGGCCATCAGATCCCTCGAGATCGGCAGGTTCGGACTGGGATCCGATATCCCACAGGATCATATTCTCAAAATGAGTCTCGAAGACATCGAAGAAGGTCTCATCAATCCGAACTCAGGACGAATATTTTATATCCGTGAGGCTTTTCGGAGGGAGTTCGCTTTTGACAGAATTCATGAATTGACTCACATCGACCCCTGGTTTCTCTACCATATCCAGCAAATATACTTGATGGAAAAAAGGTTGAAGGGGATGCGCAAAGGGGGGCTCACTCCAGAGGATCTGGATCCCGATTTTTTACAGGAAGTGAAGGAATACGGGTTTTCAGACGTCCAGCTGGGTCACATCTTTCAGACGGGGGAGCAGACAATCAGGGAGGTCAGGCAGTCCAAAGGGGTTGACCCTGTCTACAAACTGGTCGATACCTGTGCTGCCGAATTTGAAGCCTATACGCCATACTATTATTCGACCTATGAGCAAGAAAATGAGATCCGTAGGTCCAACAACCGGAAAGTGGTGATTCTAGGAGGGGGCCCGAACAGGATAGGGCAGGGGATTGAATTCGACTATTGCTGTGTCCAGGCATCCTTTGCACTGAAAGAGATGGGGATCGAAAGCATCATGGTCAACAGTAATCCGGAGACCGTGAGCACGGACTATGACACCTCTGACAAGCTCTATTTCGAACCCCTGACCCGGGAAGATGTCTTGAATATCATGGAACAGGAAAAGCCTGAAGGGTTTATCGTTCAGTTTGGGGGTCAAACCCCCCTGAATATATCCGTGGCCTTGGCAGAGGCGGGAGTGAACATCCTCGGAACCAGTTCCGACAGCATAGACCGGGCGGAGGATAGGGAACGTTTCCAGGAACTTTTGAAAAGGCTAAATATCCTACAACCCGATAACGGGATCGCCTCAAATGAAGAGGAAGCCATCAAGGTCGCCAACATGATCGGTTATCCTGCCGTGGTTAGACCCTCTTTTGTGCTGGGCGGTCGGGCTATGGAAATTGTCTATGACCAGAATGATCTGGAACTTTACATCAGGAACGCCGTAGAGGTCTCTCCCGGCAAACCGGTTCTTATTGATCGCTTCCTGGACCACGCCATCGAGATCGATGTGGATGCCCTCTCCGATGGGCATAACACAATCATCGGTGGTATTATGGAGCACATAGAGGAGGCCGGGATCCACAGTGGTGACAGTGCCTGTGTATTGCCTCCCATTTCCTTGAGACCGGATATTTTAGAACAACTCAAAGAACATACCAGGGCATTGGCCAAGGAATTGAATGTGGTCGGCTTGATGAATATCCAATACGCAGTAAAAAACGACATCATCTATGTCATTGAGGTGAACCCGAGGGCATCCAGGACTGTGCCCTTTGTGAGCAAGGCGACCGGTGTACCGTTGGCCAAACTGGCGACCAAAGTGATCATGGGAAAGAGCCTCGAAGAGCTGGGTCTTACGGAGGAAGTGACCCCGAAACACATTTCCGTAAAGGAATCGGTCTTTCCCTTCGCACGGTTTCCCGGTGTGGACATCATATTGGGCCCTGAGATGAAATCAACAGGAGAGGTCATGGGCATTGATCGATCCTTTGAATTGGCTTTTGCAAAATCTCAATTGGCGGCGGGGCAAAAATTACCTTTGTCAGGCACTGTCTTCATCAGTGTCAGGGATGAAGACAAGATGGTCATGCTGAAAACGGCGCTTCTTCTCTATGACCTGGGATTTGGGATTGTGGCAACGAAAGGGACGGCGGCCTTTCTTTCGAACCATGGGATCTCCGTTAAACCGGTAAAAAAAGTGCGGGAAGGAAGACCTCACATCGTGGACATCATCAAAAACGGCGAAATCGATCTCGTCATCAATACAACCAGCAATAAAAGGGAGATCTCCGAGTCCTACTCCATTCG
>JAQYVK010000544.1 GCA_030145585.1 Desulfatiglandales bacterium
GATCAGGATCAGAACAGGATGCTCACTTCCCCTCTTCTTTATTGCAAAGAGGCGTTGGACAGCCTTCTCATTCGTTGCATCGACCCCAAGGCCATAGAAAGATTCGGTTGGAAATGCGACCGCTCCCCCACCTGAAATGATATTCCCGGCCACTTCCAGACCCGCTTCCAGGTCTTCTTTTCTACCCACCTTGATTATATTTGAAGACATTTATTAAAAAATTTACCTCTTTAGGACCCGGTCATCATCTACTTCCCAGAAGGCAGCGACCAACAGAAAATATTGTGTTCTTAATTTCAAATGCCAAAGCTTCCGCCTTCGCTGGCCCACCGTTGGTGGGTAGGCTATGGCGCGACAGGCAAATGTCAAATGAATGTCAAAGGCCAAAATCTAAAAACGGGATTTTTCTCAGAATCATTTAGACATTGAATCATTTGGATTTGATTTGTCATTTGGATTTTGACATTTGTCATTCTAATCCCGGAATATTAACTTCTACGGGCGAATCATTGATGTCTAGCCCGGTCCGGAGGACGTGGTTTTTTGGTTTAAATAAATTCGGGCGTTCTATTTCGAGGGAAGCTCTGCCTTTTCCAGGGCCTTCCGGGTCAGGTTCAGACGATAGTTCTTGAATCTTTCCGCAATGGGCGGGTATTTCAAGGCGAGAATCTGAGCGGCGAGAACCCCTGCATTCGTAGCTCCACCTTTCCCGAGGGCAACTGTGGCAACCGGGATGCCGGGAGGCATCTGCACGGTTGCCAATAGGGCATCCATGCCATTTAGGGGGGATGAGTCGATGGGTATGCCGATGACCGGCAGGGTCGTGTGGGCCGCAATAACACCGGCCAGATGAGCGGCCCAGCCAGCGCCTGCTATAACCACCTCAAGCCCCCGGTCTACGGCCGATTCTGCATATTCCTTGGTTTGTTCCGGGGTGCGATGTGCCGAAAGCACCCGGACTTCATGGGGTATCTTCAGTTCCTTAAGTAGATCTGTACAGTTTTGCATGACATCACTGTCCGATGTGCTTCCCATAATCACACCGACCAATGGTTTTTGGTCATTCATTTCTCTCTCCTTCTCTTTTTATTCTTCTCCCAACTAGTCCACCCTCCACAGTAACTGATAGGGAAGACGGTTTGGGCGAAAAGGGGGTGGAGATTTGTTTTTATTCCCTTGACCCCTCGAATCCTTGAATCCTCGAATCCTTTGTATTACCCCTTTGCCATGCTCTTTCTGTTCACCGCTTACCGCTTACCGTTCACGGCTTAGCCATTCCAATCAACGGATAAACAATCATTCCGGCCAACCAGGCAACATCCTCAGCCGACAGAATCATTGATATGCTTTTATCAAAGAGGACATTCCCCTCGGGAGGGAATTCTTCATCCCCTTTCCAAAGGATTAATGCCACATCGATCAAAGGCAGTGCCTTGACCAGGACCGAGCAGTCGCCATGATCAAAGGGAACAGCCCCATACGCCTTTGTAGCGACTTCTATGAGTTTTTCCGGTTGGGTTCCAAAAGCCCCCACAAGGGGGACCTTGGCGCGTTTCAAAAAAGCATCCAGATAAAATCTCCCATCAGGGATGTCCTGAAAGGCTATCCATTCTCCGGCAATATGGGATCCACTTGTAGACGCTGCACCAAGTATATAATGTAAGAGCAGAACCTGTTGTTGTATGGACAAATCTCCGCCCGGTTGCTTGGTTGAAACCACCAGATCAGGCCATGAAATCTTGATTTCCTTTTTTAGGAAATGAAGTGAAAAAGCTTTTTCTCCCTCACTGCTTTGAAGGAGTTCAGCCCCAGAAAAATCTGCGACCTGTTCCAGGGTCTTCTTTGACAGTTCCTCTCGGACCAATGCCAAGGCCTGTTTATAATCATCAATTCTTGCCATCTTGCCTCATCTTATTTTTCGGTCATGATTTTTCTCATTATTGTTACAAGAGCCACTATCAATTGGCTGAGATATATACATAAACTGTTTATTTAAAGAATATAATACTTATGTTATAGTAAACATAAAATCAAGAATTTAAATGATGACTCTGATTGAGCGAAAGTTGAGGATACCCCAGATTCAAGGCGTCCAAGTGCGAATGCCGTTTGCTGCTGCTTCGCAGCAGCCGTCTACTGCGAGTTTTGGCATGCTCTTGTGTACACAAGAGCCGGAGATTGGTGTATCCTGCTGTTCTGCTGAAAGTCTTTTTCAGCCGAACAGCCGCTTTCCTCAAAGGTGGAGAATCCCGACCATAGGTCGTGATTCTTTGCTTTCCTTACAGAAAGCTTATTTAAGTAAGGAAAGCCAGAATAAGCCTACTGGCTTTTTCACGTAAACGAAAATTGAGAGAAAAAAAAGATCTTTTATTACTCTTCATTACGGTTGATATAAATGAGGTGTAAAAAACTGTGAAAAGCGTTTGATTTGTTTTTATGGAATCCTTTTCGATTTTGTTTACGCTCAATTAGGGTATGAAGGCGTTTCAGTCTCTGCCGGGTGGATACAAGGCCATGAAAAAAGACAATGATTTATTCAATCCCGCTTTTATAAACCTCGACAAAAAGATTAAAACCTCCCCAAATTCGGGAATCGAATCTAAGCCTAAAGAACCGAACGAGAACAATCCTGAACCGGGTAATGAGAACCATTTCACCGACGCGATGGCGGATGTTACCCCTCTTCCAGGGGAGAAAACGAGGATAATCCACCCATCCGGTCCGCATGTCAAGCCTTCCCATCCCGCTCCGGACGATGAACAGGAAACCATGGCACACCTCTCCGGCCTGGTAAGGGGATCGCTCGAATTGGATATCACTTTCAGTGATGAATATATTGAGGGGTCGGTAAAGGGATTTAGCCCTAAATTAATGCGTCGGCTCAAAAGGGGGCAGTTTCCAGTCCAGGATTACATTGATCTTCATGGGATGACGAGGCAGGAAGCAGAAACTGAAGTCAAAGAATTCCTTCTCGAAAGCCACCGGCTCGGGTTGCGGTGCGTTCTTATCGTGCATGGGCGAGGACTGAATTCACCCGAAAGCCTTCCGGTGCTTAAAGAGGGATTACCCATCTGGTTAAACCGGGGCCCGATCAAAAAAATTGTCATCGCCTTTGCTACCGCCAAACCCTATGATGGGGGGACGGGGGCTATTTATGTCTTATTAAAGAGGCGCTAATTTTTATGAAAAAATCTTTAGATGAATTTGGTGATAAAACACCCCTAAATAAATTCGGTTCCACAAACCCGGATATCTTGAAAACCATTGGTTGGACACCCATGGTGAGGCTGAACAAGCTAACTGAGTCTCTTCGCCCTAATATCTTTGCTAAGCTTGAGTTTTTAAATCCGACCGGTAGTGTAAAGGACAGAATGGCCCTGTTTATTATCGAGGACGCGGAAAGAAAAGGGCTTTTAAAACCTGGTGGGACTATCGTGGAAAACTCTTCCGGAAATACAGGAGCCGCCCTGGCCATGATCGCTGCCGTCAAAGGCTACAAATGTATCATCACCATGCCTGATAAGATGAGCGACGAGAAAAAAAATTTGATGAAGGCCTTCGGGGCTCAAGTTGTCATTACACCGACGGATGTTCCTTTTGATTCTCCTGAAAGTTATTACAGTGTCGCCCGGAGAATTGCAGAGGAGACTCCAAATTCTTTCTATCCTGATCAGTATAACAATCCCGTCAATATTGACTCCCATTACTATTCAACCGGACCTGAAATATGGAGCCAAATGGGTGAGAAGGTTGATTATCTTGTGGGAGGGATCGGTACCGGCGGCACCATGAGCGGTGCAGGCAAATACCTCAAAGAAAAAAATCCTGATGTTAAAATAATCGCCGTCGACCCCGAGGGCTCTGTCTTTTACGACTACTTCGAAACCGGCAAGCTTATAAAACCACACGTTTACAAGGTTGAAGGGATTGGAGAAGACTACCTGGTAAAGGCTGTGGACTTTGACCTGCTCGATGGCATCATTCAAGTTGGTGATAGGGATTCGTTTTTAATGACGAGAAAGCTGGCAAGAGAAGAAGGGATATTTGCCGGAGGTTCGAGCGGTAGTGCTGTTTGGGCGGCGATTCAGATCGCACAGGATATGAAGGAAGGGGAAAACATCGTGGTCATTCTTCCGGATTCCGGCTCAAGGTATATGAGCAAGGTCTATGATGACGGATGGATGAAAGCAAACGGTTTTTAGAAAAGGGGAAAAATCATCTCCAAAATAGTTGGTTGATTTATGAAGCTATCAGGGCTCAAGTGGTTATGGAATCGAGTGAAATCGTTACAAAGGATTCAAGGATCCAAGGTGTCAAGGTGTCAAGGGAACAGCTAAAGTTCTCGATAGAAATTCGAACGTGAAATGCCGATACACCCTTCTCTGAAGGTGCGATTCTAATTTTAAATTCCATTTTCGAGTGAGGAAAAGATTACCTGCATACGATTGGAAAAACTGCTTACAGCACTGATGAAACAATCAGAAACAACCACTTGGATCCTTGAACCCTTGAATCCTGGAATCCTTTCTCCTGCCCATCCTCCATTGCTAGCCATTTCGGAGGATGGACCAATTGGGAGAAGAATCAAGAGGAAAAGCCATGAAACCGAAATTTGAAACCCGGGCCATTCATGCCGGCTGTGAACCGGACCCTGGAACCGGCGCTATCATGACACCCATTTTTCAGACAAGTACCTATGTTCAAGAGTCTCCCGGTAAACACAAAGGGTATGATTATTCAAGGACCCGGAATCCTACCAGGGCGGCCCTTGAACAAAATATCGCTTCTCTTGAAGAGGGGCGATATGGCCTCGCCTTTTCATCGGGCATGTCGGCTGCGGCGGCAATTACCCAATTGTTGGATAGCGGGGATCACATTGTTTGCTGCGATGACGTGTATGGCGGAACTTTTCGCTTGTTCGAGAACGTATTGAAACGGTATCACCTTGAGTGTGACTTCGTAGATATGACCCAGGTCCAATCCCTTGAGGCTCACATAAAAAATAATACAAGGTTGGTGTGGCTGGAAAGTCCTACCAATCCTCTCTTAAAATGCATAGACATTGAGGCCGTCGCCCACATAACAAGAAAGCATCATATTCTTATGGCTGTCGACAACACTTTTGCAACACCGTTCTTTCAAAAACCTCTGAATCTTGGCGCGGACATTGTCATGCACAGCACCACCAAATATTTGAACGGCCACAGCGATGTCATTGGGGGTGTTATTGTGACCAGTGATCAGGATGTCAATGAGAGACTTCTTTTTCTCCAGAATGCTGTTGGGGCTGTCCCCGGCCCTTTTGATTGTTTTCTGGTACTCCGGGGGATTAAAACCCTCGCAGTTCGGATGGAAAGGCATGGGGAAAATGCCATTAAGGTCGCTCGTTTTTTAGAAAATCATCCGAAAGTAAAAAGGACAATTTACCCGGGACTTGAATCTCACCCGGAGCATGCAGTCGCAAAAAAACAAATGTCCGGGTTTGGAGGGGTCATCACTTTTTTTATCAAAGGAGGATTGGAGGCAGCCAGGGATTTCCTCGAAAGGGTAAAGGTATTCTCGTTGGCTGAAAGTTTGGGAGGTGTTGAATCCCTGATAGAACACCCGGCAATCATGACCCATGCCTCTGTTCCCAAAAAAATTAGGGAGAAAACGGGCATCACTGACGACCTTATCCGACTCTCGGTTGGGATTGAAAACGTGGAAGACTTGATTGAGGATCTCGGAAACGCTTTAGAAGGTTAGAGATTGTTTAGTTAACTACCATCCTTAAAAGGGAGGCTTGAACCATGATCCTAAAAGGTACCGAATATGTAAATTAAATAAATTAAAATGTCAAATGTCAAAGCCCAAATTCCAAATGAATGTCAAATGACAAAATCCAAAACCACGAAATTTCGAAAGCACGAAAGTAGAACAAAATGGTGAATCGTTAACGGTGAACAGCGAACCGTCCTTCGACATTCGTTATTCCTTGTTCGATATTCGATATTCGTTTTTCTTTCGGATTACTGTTTACTTCTTTTTTTTGGGCATTAGGATTTTGGATTTTATTTGATATTTGGATTTTGTCATTTGAGCTTTATTCCATCATCCATTCAAAATCACTATCTTCCCCACATAGCATAGTTTGGACCATTAGCTACGCCGATAGTTTATGGTATTAATTTACTTTCCCTTCGGATTCCCTTATTTCTTCCAGCTTCTTTAAAATCGTTTTGGCTTTATTGATGAGACGGTCCACTTTTTTATAATTGGGGTCCATGAGCTGGACCAGTTCCCATTCCCTCATGGCTTCAACCAGCTGCTCC
>JAQYVK010000545.1 GCA_030145585.1 Desulfatiglandales bacterium
TTTGATCCCATTACCCTGGAAATATACTGGCGAAGGCTGATCTCTATTGTGGATGAGGCGGACAGCACGGTTGCCAGGACAGCATTTTCAAGCCTACTCAGGGATGCTCATGACTATACCTGCATGTTCACGGACAGGAAGGGGAGGGAATTGGCCCAGGGAACCTTTGCGACTCCGGGCCAAGCCGGGGCCATGGCATTGGGTATAAAGAACCTGATCAATAAGTTGCCTGTAGAGAGTTATCAACCGGGGGACATTTTCATAACCAATGACCCTTGGGCACTTGCCGGACATTTGAATGATGTTTGTGTCATCAGTCCTATTTTCTTTCAAGACAAACTCACGGCTTTTACGGCCTGTGTATTTCATCATTCGGACGTCGGCGGACGTGTATCTTCCGACAACCATGAGGTCTTTGAAGAAGGTCTTTTTATCCCCCTTGTCAAACTTTATCATAGTGGCGTACTCAATGAAGATGTCATGGAAATGATTCGATGGAATGTTCGCACACCGGATGAGGTCACGGGGGATATTCGCTCTCAGATCGCTGCCAATCATGTCTGTTCGGAACAAATATGCCAGATGCTGGAAGAAAACAACCTAGAAGGGCTTGACGACCTTGCTGAAGAGATCATCGGGCGCACGGAAAAAAGCATGCGTGATGCCATTGAAGAGGTTCCGGACGGTATTTACAGGGCGGATGGCATCATTGAACAGATAGAGGGCAGGAAGGATATAATCATAAACGCAGCCGTAGAAGTAAAGGGCCGTGACGTAAATGTCGATCTAGAGGGTTCTTCAGGGCATGTGTATTGGGGCGGTAACGTGGTTTATAATTTTACCTATGCCTACGTGTTTATGGCCGTCAAGAGTATGCTGGACCCCGATATGCCCAATAACGATGGGGCCATCGCCCCTATCCAAATGAAAGCACCGGAGGGCACTGTAGTCAACTGTTCCTTTCCAAGGGCCGTGGCCGCTCGGATGCAGATCGGACATTTTATGACCGAAATTATCTACAGGGCCATGTCGGAAGCACTCCCTGATAAGGTCATCGCGTCTAGCGGCGGTACCCCTGCGACCATGAATGTCCTTTATGGGAGAAGAAAGGGGGGGAGGCCCTTTCACTCAGTCAGAATAAGGGGTGGAGGCATGGGCGCAGGCGCAAAACAGGATGGTGCCTTCGTCTATATATTCCCCGCCAATGGCGCCAACACGCCGGTGGAAATATTTGAGAGCGATACACCCCTGATCGTTGAGAAACGGGAACTCATGACGGACTCAGGCGGCCCCGGACTCATGAAAGGCGGGTTGGGCAGGAGAAGTGTGTTCGTCATTCCGGATGACGAATATGCTCCACTATCACCCGTAAACCTTGGAATACAGGCGGGGAGATATCGATATCCGCCTGAGGGTCTTTTTGGAGGGAAACAAGGATCCCGGGCCAGTTTTCTCGTAAACGGAGAAGAGGGTAATCCATACACACTTACCCGATTACAACCCGGTGACGTGATTACCATGGATGCCTCAGGGGGTGGGGGGTATGGTGATCCCTTTAAGCGTGACCCGGAGAGGGTGAAAAGGGATGTTATCGAAGAGTATGTGAGCATTGAAAAGGCAAAGGAGGATTACGGCGTAGTCATCGACCCTGAAACCATGGAGATCGATCAAGAGGCCACCAGGAGCCTAAGAAAGACTATAAGCCATCTCAAAAATACCAAATAGCCCAATCTCTGTGCGTCCGACTTGAATCGTAATCCTCGAAATATTTACATATATTCCTCTGATTACTTGAGAAAGCCTATCAGGCTTTCTCATAAGAAGAATTCCGACCTCTGGTCGGGATTCTTCAGATCCTTGCGCCGTCCTTGACCTCGAACTATTTTTCTATTTTTGAGGTAGCTTCTACTAACGCGCCAGATTCGGAATAAACAAAATGATTTGAGGGAAGAGGATTAAAATAACGATCGAAACGATACAGGCGGCGAAAAAAAAGCTCACACTCATAAATATTGTTGACAGTTTTATTTCAGGGGCCAGGGCTTTGACCACATAAATATTGACACCCACCGGCGGGGTTATAGCACCCATGGTTGTCACCATTGTGAGGATAATAGAATACCATATGGGATCAAAACCGAGTTGCATTCCCAAAGGGAAAAAGATGGGGATGGTGAGGACAAGAAACCCCAAGGAATCAACAAAACAGCCGCCTATCAAATAGATAACCAAGATGAACGCAAGAATCACGTTGGGAGAAACCGGAAGGGCCGACGCAAACTCCGCTACCATAAAAGGAAGTCGTGTTATTGCCAGGAAGCGGCCGAAAATAATTGCACCGGCGATAAGAAAAAAAACCATACTCGATATCTTCAGCGTATCAACGATGGAACTGACTAAGCCTCTCCACTTCAGCCTGCCTGTTACAGTCGTGACTACGAGCGTAAAAAAGACACCGGCCGCTCCTGCCTCCGTGGGGGTAAACAGGCCGAGGTAAAGACCGCCGATGATTAATACAAAGATAATGAGGGATTCTATTATCCCAGTGAGGGATTGGATCTTTTCCTTGAAACTGGTTTTAGGGCCTGGAGGGCCAAAGGAAGGATTTATTCGGCAAAGTAAAAATATGGTAAGAACAAACAGAAGACCTAAAAGTATCGCGGGTAAGATACCGCCAAGGAAGAGTTTAATGACAGACTGTTCTGTTTGCAGGCCGATAACAATAAGGACCACACTAGGGGGCATTACCGTTCCAAGAGTGCCGCCGGTAACGACAGTTCCGGTGCTCAACCTCGTATCATAACCGTACTTTTCCATCTGCGGCAAGGCCACCGCCCCCATGGTGGCGGCTGTGGCCGTGTTGGAACCACAGATTGCCGCAAAGAGTTCATCTGCGCCAATGGTAGCAATGGCCAATCCCCCCCGCCAGTGACCGAACCAGGTGTAAGCTGTTTTGTACAGCCTTTCCGCAATTCCGGAATTAAATGCGACATACCCAAGGAATACGAAAATAGGAACAACCGTGAGCCCATATTTTGAAAAGGTGCTCCAGATATCCGTTCCTACCATGGTGATCGCGGCATTGAACGACACCACGTACCAGAAGCCACAGAAACCCACAATTCCCATAGCGAAACCCACGGGCATGCCGAGGAGAAACAGTGCCAAGAGGAGGATGACAATCCCAATGATGCTGATCAACGTGAGACTCACTCCTTATCCTCCACTTTCCAAAACAATGTTTTTATTAAATCAGTAAAAAAGACCAGGGAAAGAATTGCACATCCAAGGGCTACACCGTAAGTAAAAGGGTAATAGATGATCCGAAGGGTTTCCGTGACCTCGCCTGTCGTTAAAAGGGTCGTGGCGTATTTGGCGATCTGCCAGGATACGATGGCAAAGAAGAGTGTGCAGACAATACAGTTGATTCCCGTCAGGATTCTCTGTGTAGATTTTGGGAATCGTTGCACGAGGATGTCGACTGCGATATGGCCCCTTTTCACCTGGGTCATCCCCAAGGCAAATGCCATAACTACCGCCCCACCGTAGCCCATGAGTTCAAATGTACCCTTTACCGGCACCCAGACAATACGCAAGAAAATGTTCGCACAGGTCATGGTGATCATAGCCACCAGAATTAAACCGGCAATACATATCAGAACTTTGTTTAAAACCCGGACGATTTTGTCAAGCACATCCATATTCGTTCTCTGTTCTCAATAATTTTTAGCCACAGACCCACACAGACTTACACAGACGTTGGAACTTGTTTTGCTTAAAATGCCCGCGGAGCGGGCTTCAATCATGCGGAACATGATTGAATACCGGGAGAAGGCCGAATGAGAAAGAATAAACGATTTTATTCTCTCGCATTCGGCCTTCTCCCATAATTTTAAGCAAAACCCAATTCAATAATTCATCTTTCATTTACTTGAGTACAATGGATCTTTGTCCCTTTGCGTCTGCGTGGGTCTGTGGCTAAATCCCATCTTGTTATTCTCTGAGAATAAAAAAATGGTTGCGGATTTTGGATAATTAAAAACCAAAAGCCGCAACCTGCTCAATTAGCGTTACATATTCCAGCCACCTCTATTGCCCGGCATACATATCTCTGATGGCCTTGATATCGTTTAAGATCTGTTCCGCCGGTAGACCCTTTGCATTAGCATTCTCAATCCACTTGCCCGTAATGGGTTCGAGTAGTTTATCCCATTTGTGCTTTTCTTCTTTTGAGAGTTCGATGATTTCGATATTGTGGGTTTTCTTTGACCATGCGACGGAGTCAACGACATGTTTGTCCATATAGGTACCTGTCCATACAGACTGTTGAGGACCCAGTTCATCAAATACCGCCTGGACATCCTTGGGGAGTTTGTTCCATGAATTCATGTTCATGACCACGGCAAAGGGATAGATGGGTCCGTTTAAGATTGTGACGTACTTACAGATCTCTGCATATTTGAAATCTTTCAGCGTCTCGAGGGAGGATACTGCTCCCTTCACCACACCCTTTTGTAAAGCCTCGGGAGTTTCTGACTGCGGCATACCTACCGGTGCGGCGCCCAGTGCCTTCAACACCTGTGAAACACCACCTGAAGCTCTCAGCTGAAGACCTTTGAGATCATTCAAATTCCTTACCGGCACTTTGGCGTAAATTTGTGCCGGTGCATTTGCAAACAGGGTAAGTACTTTGACCTTTGAAAACTCGGCGGGTTGATATTTCTTGTAAAAATCCCAAAGTGTAAGGCTTGCGACCACCGCGTTTGGAAAATCCAAGGGCAGGGATGTCGCGTTGGTGACCATGAATCGACCCGGTTGATAGGCCGTAACCACCATACCAATATCGGCTGTTCCTGCGATCACACCGTCCATCATGTTTTTAGCCCCTAGGAGTGTTCCTCCGGGGAATGTATTAATGGCGACCTTTCCGTTGGTTCGCTTTTCAACTTCTTTTTTCCATCGTTCCATCTGGACACAGGGGAACGTAGGCGCTGGTGGAAAGTTGGCATAATTCAATGTGATTGGGGCCGCTGAAACCGTCGGCAACATTATTGACGGCACAAGCAAAGAAAGGGAAAAAATCCCGACCAAAAGAAATAGAAATCCTTTTTTCATTGCAAATCCTCCTTAATCTTTAAGGGTTAATCTTATTGGGTTTTCAATGAAGTTTAACTGATTTAGGCTTTTACACCTCCTCCCTCTTTTTTTTTAACGTGAACTTCCCAGTACCAGGCGGTTTTAATGTCAACGGCCTGATCCAGGCACACAATTCCTGTATTTTCTTTTTGGGACTCGATATTATCTCATCCTCGAAGATAAGAACCTTTTTTCTTTTGAGGCGAAATTGTGATTGAAAAATGTTGAGAATTTAAAGCTGCTTTTCTTGTTAATATGTGCGAATATTGCTGAATGTTATCAAAAGGTTAGATGTTTGCCGGGGGATGGTTTTTTCTGCGATCGATAACGTTGAAAATGAAGTTTTTTTCTAATGCAAAGGCATATAAACTACCCTGACCCTCTTCAGGTCCGTAGGCGGCCCAATCCACAGCTCAAGGCATTGATGATAAGAAACCGCTATATAGGAAAGGAGTATATGAAAATCCTCCTTTCGAGTCAAAGAAAAAGGGAACATAAAATGTATTGTATCGAGCTTCAATATTAGGGCACACATCATGAGTATTGGACTATTCGTGGCAAATTTAAAGCTAATGACTTCGAAAAAATCTCACGGACACCATCCTCGTCATTCCGGCGAACCCCGGATCGGAGTCCGGGGCAGGCACCGGAATCCAGTCCTTTGAAAGGTTATAGACTCCGGCTTTCGCCGGAGTGACGGTTTTAGGACTTTTTACGAAACTGTAAAAGCTTATTAACTGAATATTTACGAATTCTTTCACTTTTTGTTATCTAATTTCATATGATTTGATCGGTTTTGACTAATAAATTTGGATTTTTCCTTGACAATTGTTTAAATTTCGCTTTAATAGCAATATGCGTAAAGAGATAGAAAGAATTCTTGTTTGGTTGAATAATTGGTGGTGCACCTTCCATTAGGAGGTGAGACCACTGACATAATCTATTAAAAAAGTAGAAAACCGTGGGCTCGCTTCATGAGATCCACGGTTTTTTTATTGAGTATTCAAAAAGGCCGTGGGCGAATGATCCTCACGGCCTTTCTCATTTTGACCAATCTTAACGAATCAAGTGAAGGAGGGAAGGAAATGATAAAAGAAGCCATTGCAAAGATGATAAGGGGTGAAAATTTATCCGAAAAGGAATCCGAAACCGCCATGGGTGAGATTCTGGATGGAAAGGCGACATCGGCCCAGATCGGCTCATTTACCACGGCCATTAGAATGAAAGGGGAAACGGTAGATGAGATCACAGGCGCTGCCAGGGCGATGAGGTCGAGGATTACCAAAGTACACCACGACAATCATATCGTGAATATTGATCGGGATGAAATCAACATAGAAGACGAAACGATTCTCGATACCTGCGGGACAGGAGGAGATGGAACCAACACCTTTAATGTGTCTACGGCGACCGCCCTTGTTGTTGCAGGAGGAGGGGTAAAGGTGGCCAAATACGGACAGCGGACTGAATCGAACTATTGTGGGAGTGCTTATGTACTCGAAGCATTGGGCCTGAAGTTAGACATCAGCAGAACGGATGTGGAGAGGAGTATCCGTGAAGTCGGGATAGGTTTCCTTTATGCTCCATTATTTTATGGCGCCATGAAATACCCTCTGGGACCCAGACGAGAGATGGGGTTTCGTACAATTTTTAACTTGCTCGGTCCTCTAACAAATCCGGCAGGCACGACGGTTCAGATTCTTGGGGTCTATCATCCCGATTTGACCGAAAAAATGGCCGAGGTCCTCAAAAAACTAGGGACGCTGGAAGCCTTCGTCGTTTGTGGTGAAGACACTTTTGACGAAATAAGTATTTGTGGCCCAACCAGAGTGTCACATCTCAAAGATGGAGAGATCAACACCTTTCATATGACACCGGAGGAATATGGGCTAAAAACTGCAAAACCTGAAGACATAACAGGTGGGAGTGCAGAAAAAAATGCTCAGATTATCAAGGAGATTCTCGACGGCGAAAGCGGTCCAAAGTGTGATATGGTTTTATTAAATGCTGGGGCGGCGTTTGTGGCTTCGGGTTTGGACGGAAATTTTGAAGACGGTATCAGGAGGGCGAACGGGGCCATTGATTCCGGTCGAGCAAAAGAGAAACTTGAAGCCCTGATCTCCTTTACACAGGATTGCCGATATATTTTCCGTGAGTAAGAATAGGGTATTTTGACAAATCCCGAATTAAATTGATAATTAAATTAAACAATAGTGAGATATTGCTGACTGCAAAAGGTGGTAAAGAGACTCGATCTGATGTCAGAGACAACTCAGGTCATTTATAGGAGAAAGGAGATCAGTCCCAAACCTTTTTGATTTCACTGCTCGTTGCCACTTTACCGAAATATTTTTTGATATTGTAGAGTGTCGCCTCGTATTCCTGCTCGGTGGCCGTGTCGGTACAGTCTGAGACCACAACGATGTAGAAACCTTTGATGTAACCGTGCCTGGCCGTGGTCTCAACACAAACATTGGCAAGAAACCCGGTCATTAGCAACGTCTTGATCCCCCGACTGCCCAACAAAAGGGCTAAATCAGTGTCCTCAAAAGCATCATAATGATATTTGGTGATGACATATTCATCCGGCAAAGGTTTAACGACCTCAGTATACCACTCTGCCCCATCGCTTCCCTCCCTTACCAAATCGATATTTTTTGCCTGTGCATCCAAAATGAAACTCCGGGCCTTGAAACTTGGCCTCGCCTTATCCGGGTCCACGAGCGATCGGGTCCACACAATCATGAGTCCCGCCTCCCGTGCCATTTTTATGAAAGCATTCAGGGGTTGTATTACACTCTGTATGCGAGAAACATCCAACCCCATCAGCCTTGCCGCAGCTCCGTCAGCGGCACAGAAGTCATTTTGCGGGTCAATGACGACTAGAGCTGAATGCTTGGGGTCAATCTGCTCCTCCAATGTCCCTAGTATCTCTTGTGGCATTTTAGGTTTCCTCCCTATGTTTTTTCCTATATGATTTTTTTGTCCAGCTAGGCGGATTTCACCCGCCCGTCAGCGAAGAACTCCTCTCGAAGAATTTCACCTATTGTGTTTCACCCTCATTTGTATTATTGACTGATTTTATTCCTGCTGAGAGAATCTGAAGACGATATTCTTTTTTATTCGCTAAGACCTATATATGTCAATCATTTAGTGTGGAATAGGGATGCACAACACGGAACCAAGAAAATTTAAAGAGATTAAATTGGCCCACGCGGACCCCTTCCCTCCATTTGCTTACAGCAAGTCGGGTAAGTCTGAAGGGTTCGTGATCGAGATACTTGATGCGGCCTTAATCGAAGTAGACATGAGGGCGATTTATATTCCCAGAGGACTTGATGTGATTAAAAAAGTGGTGCGTTCAGGGGAAGCGGACGGGATAGCGGCATTTGGGGTTACACCCGAAAGACAGAAGATTTTTAATTACAGTGACCCGGTAATTCAGACAGGTGCGGGGTGGTTTGTGACCGTATCGGAAGACCCAGTCTTTGATCTGGAAAATAGTGAGGGTAAAACGGTATGCACGCCGAAAGAAGGTCCACTCGCTGACTTCATGAAAATGAGATTTCCTACTGTCAATCTTGAAACGGTTTTGGATTACCCTGCCGCGTTGGAGGCTGTTGCCCAGGGAAAGGCAGATGGGGCGGCTTTGAACTTTCATGTCGGGGCAAGGTTAGCCAAGGAGTTGTTCCCGGGACGATTTATAATGCCGAAGAAGATGTTTTTAGAGACGCCGCTGGCGGTAGCGGTACTGAAGGGAAAAAAGGGTGACCTGTTAAAGCGAATAAACAGTGGGCTCAAACGAATACAAGAAAAGGGGACCCTTCAGACGGTCACCGATAAATGGTTCGGGCATATGGAATAAAGAAGTCCGGTAATCTGTATTTAGAAATTGCATTTGGGTCGTATCAAAAGCATTAAAATAACTTGAAGTCATCTCAAAAAATGAAAAATGGTTCGAGGTCAAGGATTTACTAAATAGAACCGCAGAATCTGAAGAACCCCGACCGCAGGTCGGGATTCTTCTAAGCCGTCTAGCTGAAAAGGACTTTCAGCCGGACGGCAGGACGCAAAGATCGGGCTATTTGGCAATTTTGAGATGACTTCTTAAAATTTTGAGACAAGGAGGCAGTAGTGACGAACAAAATAGAGATTAAGCGATATGATGAACGCGATAACGTTCAGGGTCGGCATGAATTGGTGCCGGAAAGCCCCGAATGGGAAGATTATTATAAGGCCCATCCGGAGCGCAAGGAAGCAGACCTGGCCCAACACGACCTGCCCGGAGGGCTTGGTGTGGGAGCGCCTGCCGATATCAAGGCTTTTGTAGCCATGATGTCGCTGTTAAGACAACTGGGCGATGAAAATATGGTGGATGGTCCTGTTGAGTCTGAAAGAGTTGAAATGACACCGGAGCGCGCTTCAGAGAAAATGAAAGGCTTCGGGAAACACCTCGGCGCATCTGTCGTCCGCGTCGGACCGTTGAATCAGGCATACGTCTATAGCCACAAAGGGCGAACCTATCATCGTCACGGCGAAGGTGAACCGAAAGTCGGGACACCTATCGAACTTCCTCACAAGAATGCCATTGTCATGATCGAAGGTCTCGATACTGAGATTCTTAAAGGAGCACCCAAAAAACCGATCATCCTGGAAGTATTCCGTGCCTATTCAAAACTGGGTCATATGGCGGTGGTACTGGCTCGATACATTCGTTCCTTGGGTTATCCGGCCCGTGCTCACATCGTGACTAATTATCAACTCATCGTTCCTCCTCTGGCCATTGACGCCGGAGTCGGAGAACTGGGCAGACACGGTGTTCTGATTTCAAAGGAATTCGGGAGCGGTATGAAAATGTCGGTGGTCACGACCGATTTGCCAATGGTTCACGATAAAAAGCCGAACCTGGGGGTGGAGGATTTTTGCAGGCATTGTAAAATTTGTGCAGAAAACTGCCCCTCAGGAGCTATTTCCTATGGAGAAAAACAGGTGGTTAGAGGCGTTGAGCGGTACCCCTTTAAAGCCGAAGCCTGCTTTAAGATATGGAATGAAACCGGCACGGATTGCGGCGTTTGCATCGGATCTTGTCCCTTCAGCAAACCGCCTTCGTTGCAACATAACTTTGGACTCTGGTTGGCATCGAAGGGTGGGAAATTCCCGGGGGTTTTCCTGACCTTTATGGAACGTCTCATTTACGGGGTTCATTCCCCTGGTGATCATGCCCACCCGAAATGGATGGAGGAACCGCCCCCTGTCTGGGAGAAATACCGTTTCGGTAGGAGAAAGTAAAAGTCATGAAATGTTAAGAAAAGTGAATAGTATTTTTTAGACGGCTTGCTGTTCTGAGGAAAATTTTCGTAGAAATCTCCTATACCCTAAAAATCATCTTTCTTGGAACCAGGTTATAAACAATCCTTTCAATCTGTGCTACTTGGCTTCCTTGATACCATGCACTATTTCTGGTGAAGCAAAATGCACCCTTATCGCGCAACAATTCTGCTTCTGATAATAGAATGACCGGCGGGCTTATGATCTTGTTGCTCGTGGCTTTGATGCCGTCTGTTTTTGAGGGAATGGGCACTACTTCTGAGCCATAGGAGGCAAAGGCTGCAATAATCCCACCCGCCAAAGTCATGCTTTTGCAAAACTGTAAAAACGGAACCATGACGCGGCCAGGGAAATAACCTTCACAATCTTTTTCGAAGATCAAAGATGATGTCAGTATTCTGAGTTTGCCCCCCCCTGTTAAAATGACAGCTTTATAGGTATTCATAAATGGAGGCTGCTCATGGACAATTTCCCCAATTTGGAATCGGTCAAGCATCTGAAATTCAAGCAACCCGTTATAAGACTTTTTCAGGCCTTGGGGTATTGGGCATCCTAAAAAATCTTCAATATGGATCCATGAATCATCAGGCGTGGGTATATCGGTTAATTCAACTTTTTTCCGCATTAGCGACACTACTTTCCCCGGTCGTGCCATAAAATTGTCCTCTCTATATAATGTTCACAAAATACCCAACCCACCTAAGCTCAATATCTATTTATCAAGTACAGGTTTAAAATTTAGAGGGATTTTCAACAAAAGTTTTTAGAAAATGAAAATACACATTAAAATAAAAACTGGATCACATTGACTCTGTCATCATCTCGCTGTTTTCAATCTGCTTTCTGAGTTCATGGATCAAAAATCTCCTGCCTTCATCACTTAGCTCCTCCGCTTTTTCCAGGATATATATAGCGGTCTGCAACCCCATATTAAAAGCCATGGTTGTTTCCTTACTATTCTGTATCTGCGCATAAGTTTGAGTGAGCATATCAAGTTCTCCCTAGTCTTCTTTGTTATTCCCAATACACTTTTACAATATATGTGCCAAACGAAAGATTTTGGAGTTTAATCAAGTTTTGGGAATAATAACCTTATCCTGAGAGGTTTTAGGGCTTTTTGGGAATTTAGTTTTGATGGAGCGGAAATGGGATATGTTTGAAAAATGCACAAATTTCAGTGCATGGTTGCAC
>JAQYVK010000546.1 GCA_030145585.1 Desulfatiglandales bacterium
CGCTATGCTCTCTGCGCTATGCGCTTTGCTCAGTAATCTGACTGACCCGCTCCGAAAGGGCCTGGGAGGTCATATCTACACCTACCCGAATGGATTTGAGACCTTGAACCCCGGGCAGTTCCTCCAGGTCAAGCCTCTCAACCTCTCCGGTTAGATACCCTTCCGTCCGGAGGAAATCGATATGATGTCGAATCTCACGCTCCTCTTCAGGACGGGAGTAAACGATTGCGATCTTTTCAGGCTGGGTGAGTCTTTCCCCTCCGCCCTTGATGACGGCCTTGTCGAGTCTGGATTTTATAATTTCCTGTCGAACATCATAAGCACCATCCACATCAAATCGCTTCTCGTCGAATCGGAATCGAATGGCAAGAGGCGCATCCTGCACCAGGACCAAATGGGCTGTATCGAGGGGGACCTTGAGCGTAGACTTGAGTTGCTCTGTGTGCCATGCCATGCCACAGGCTACCTTGATCTGCCAGAGGCGGATATTCTTCAGATAGAATTCGGCGAATTCCCCCTCCTCTAAAAGGGACGCGCCCATGTAGATAAGGTAGTCTACACCGTCTGTCCGGTGCCTTTCAAAATAGTGAGGGAGTATGCCCTGGACCTTCTCCTCTTCCTGGTCCAGGTAGGTGGTGAGCCTTTCATTCAGAATAGAGACGCTTTCCTCGAAATCTTTACGCAGCCCATAGACAGTACCCACATGGGGATCCATCTCGGACTCATAAGTCTCCATGGCCCGAATGGTCTTGAGCCCAAACCCTTTAAGGTGTGGAAAGACAGATTCCACCTCCTCGCGCAGAAATTTTACGACAGTTAACTCATCACCTGTGCCAAGCCCGGCTTGAATTCGTTTAAGATGACCATCGATACGTCCTGCCAGTTCCCGGAGGATGAGGAGAGACTTGGATTCGTTGGCCGAAAGAATGACATTTCGGGCCAGGTTCAGATGTTCCGACAAGTCTTTCTGGATAGACCGGTTTCGTTCAAATGCAGATCCTCGGATGTCTGAAACGCCGTACAGGGGATAGACATCTTTGAAGACGATGGGCTCCATCTCGGAATGCTGTCCCAACCGAAGATTTTCCAGATGGTAGAAAGCGGCTTTTCGGAATCGCCATTCCACTGCAGGGTGAACGGCCGTACACCTCTCCTTGATAATGCCTTGGATCTGATTGTCCAAGTCATCCAAAGCCCGCTTGATGGCCATGGAAAAAAGCGGCTGGATCTGGCTCATCACCAGGGCATCCATCGGGCCCAGGTCCCCGGGCGTCGGTGACCCTAAATGTAGAATCCCGATGCATGTTTCCTGGAAATAAAGCGGAGCGACCATGACGGATCTTATACCCGCCTGGAGCAGTTCCTTTTCAGCCGGTTTGGGTTCGCAATGGTCGTTCGAACATTCTTTATGGACATCAGGGATCCGTATCACTTCATGACCATGAAGGGCCTTGTGGTAAAAGGTCCCTTCAAATTCGGAAAGGGGGATATGACGACTGTCGGTGAAGATGCAACAATGACTCATCTCACAGCCCGAGCTGAGTTGGAGGACTTGATCTTCCTTGATGGCATCCAGTCCGGCGACCAGGTCCGGACGACGGAAGAGGATACGAAGTTTGTCCTGAATCCTTTGAAACCCGTCGCTGGAAACGATGTTCTCCTGTTCGATAAGATCCCTTTCCAGGGCTGAGATGATCTCCGATTCCGTCACATCCATCGCCTGAAATACCGTGAACCCATGAAGCTCAAAATCTTCAGGTGGAAGGATCTCCTTGAGCTTCTCCGGTTCAGTGAGATTCTCTCGGATCAAGACCCGCTCCTCTTCCGAAAGGGCCTTGGGCTCGTTCACGGCACGGGCCTCAACGAATCGGAAATCAAAGTTGATTTTGTAATGGCGATCGAGTCCTGTAGTTGGGTCAGGGACAATATAAATGACAGGATATTCGAGATGCTCGTGAATTCCATAGAATTTTTCCAGGATGAACAGGTAGGCCCTTATGGCGCGTCCCCGGTTAAAACTCTCATCGTCCAGGTTCATGCGCCCTATGAAGTTCCCCTCTTCATTGAGGAAAAGACGCTGAAAGGGTGGGGAGGCAAAAATCGGGTCTGTAGAGACAGGAACCATGGCTGCGATGGCCTCGGTGTCCCAGTTTAAGGGGGAAAAGACCAAGCTCATGAGTCTCTGCACTACGTCTCGGTGACCCTCCAGTATTTTCATATCCTCAATAGGTCCGGAGAGTTCCGGCACAGTCTTGAGCATCCCGAGAAGATCTTCGTTCATGCAGCTTTTTACACAACCAGGTTCTGTTGTGGAGGTATTTAAATAGTCAATGAGAGGCTTGAGACTGAGTACGCAACGGAAAGGATATTCTTTAAAGAATGCTTCCATTGTCTTTCTCCTTTGTTGAGGTGTTTTTTTCCTTGGTAGGCGGATAGTCTATATAAAATAAGCATAAAACGGCGGCTTTCAAGCCGATCCATTTTAATTCAAGCCCACGAAAGAGGAAATACCCCTAAACTGGCCATAATTTTACCATTAATAGCGGATTTTTTGAATGGTTTAGTTGAGTTGGTTTTATTGGTTCGGTCGGGTAAAACGAATAAAACTAATTCAACCAATCAAACCAATCAAACGCTTTGCGCCTTGCGCTATGCGCTATGCGTGAGTCCGTTCACGGCTCTTTTGCCCCGAAGTTTATTCAATCTGTAATAAATCCCGCCAATGGCCATCAGTTCTTCGTGGGTCCCTTGCTCTCTGATTCGGCCATGATGCATGACCAGAATACGATCGGCTCGCTGGATGGTAGAGAGTCTGTGCGCCACAACCAGGGTGGTCCGCTTTTTGGTTATTCTGAAAATGGCCTCCTGGATGAGCCGTTCTGTTTCCGGATCCACGCTCGATGTCGCCTCATCAAGGATGAGGACCTTAGGGTCATAGGCAAGGGCCCTGGCGAAGGATAGCAGCTGGCGTTCTCCTCCCGAGAGGTTTGATCCCCCTTCACCAATCTCCTGATCAAACCCGTTCGGCAAGCTCTGGATAAACCGAAGGGCATTGACCTCCTTAGCTGCCCTCTCAATCTCCACTGGACCGATTTCCTTCTGCCCTAAAGAAATATTTTCCTTAAGACTCCCTGAAAAAATGAATACGTCCTGCATGACCAGACCGATTTGGGATCGGAGATCTTTTTTGGACCATTTTCGGAGGTCGATGCCATCCAGAAGGACCTGTCCTTCACCGGGGTCATAATACCGCTCTAAGAGGTTGACCACGGTAGTTTTACCTGCTCCCGTCGCTCCTACAATGGCCACCATTTCCCCAGGCTGCACCTCGAAACTGACCTGTTGCAGGACCGGGGTACCATCCCGGTAGGCAAAAGAGACATCCTTAAATTGTAAGTGCCCTTCCACATGCTTCGGTCTTATCGGGTTGGCGGGATCAGGGATTATCTCCCTGTGGTCCATAAATTCCAGGATACGTTCCGTGGAGGCCATGGCCGATTGCATGATGTTGTATTTTTCGGAGATATCCCTGATAGGCCGGAAAAACATTCGAATATAGCTGATAAAGGCGACCAGCGTCCCAAGGGTAAGTTGTTCATTGATGACCTTTCCGCCCCCATACCAGATGACCAGTGCGACGGCGAAAGAGGCCAGGATTTCCATAAGGGGCATAAAAACGGCAAATATCCGGATCTGTTTTATCCCCGCCAGATAGTTTTCATGATTGATTCCGGCAAAACGCCCCATTTGATGAGCCTCTCTGGCGAAAAGCTGAATAATGCGCATACCGGATATGCGTTCCTGTAGAAAGGCATTCATCTTAGCCACTTTTTGGCGGAGTTCCCTGAAGGCATCCCGTGCCATGGCACTAAACAGGATCGTGATCCCAAAAATGATGGGTATCAAAGCGAAGCATACAAGAGCAAGCTTCCAATTGAGATAAAGGAGAACCACAAGAATCCCCATTATAATAAAAATATCTTTGAAGACTGTGACCGCAACCGACTTGAACATTTCGTTCAGATTCTCGATGTCATTGGTGACGCGTGTGACCAAGCGCCCCACAGGGTGACGATCGAAAAAGCTCACGGACTGGGACTGCATCCTTCGGAACAATTGAACACGGATATCCTGCATGATCTTTTGGCCCGTCAATTCGAGAAGATAGTATTGTCCATACCCGAGACCAAATGAGAAAACTAATAAGAGAAGGAGGATGATTCCCATCAGACCGACACCTCTCAGATCCGCTGCCCTTATTCTCAAAGTCTCTTTATGTTTAAGGCGCTTCAAGGCTTCGAGGGGAACAACCAGAGAACCGTCCGCCATTTCCCACAGATCGCTGCTACGATCACGCGTGATGGCTTGATCTTGGTGGTCGGGCTGGATCTTATAATATTCTTTCTGGGATATGATCCCTCTTCGCCTGTATTCCTGAAGTTTGGATGGGTCTATCTTTTTGACATGCATGTGGGACATGAGGCCGAAAGACTCGTCCTTGCTCTTTTCCAAAACAGGGCCGAACTTTTTGGAAAAATCCCCGGAAGAGATCTCTTTCATGGCTGAAAGATCAATTCGATACCACGATGCAAGGACATACCTGTCGATGGTGATTTTGGCTATATAAGGTACGGCCAAATCCAAGAGAGTGATCACGATCGTCAGGAAGAGGGCCAGAGAAATGATCTTTTTGTAGGGCATGGCATAATGGGCAAGGCGTTTCAATAGCCTAAGATTGTAGGCTTTGCCCAGCGGTCCCTCCTCCATATATCCATATTCACCGTACATGGGTTTCCTAACCGGCTCCTTTTCTCGTTAAGGTCATTTCATTAACTGTCATAAATCGCCCCTTTGAACTGAAAATCCGAAATACGAAATCCGAAACTCGAAACAATATCAAAATTCAAAATACAAATGACCAAAACGGGGTTTCAACTTGCGTATTTCTTGCATTACTGATGTTCGAGATTCGAATTCGTTTCAGTCTTCTCCTCGAGATGGGTGTGCAACGAAGAAATACAAAAATGTGAATCCATCGCAGCTTATGTTTTGAATTTGGGACATTCGATATTCGGATTCTTGCCCGCCTAGGCGGGTGAATTTCGTATTTCGTGCTTCGAATTTCGAGTTTTTCTACATCTATCCATATTCGCATCACACCCCCAGTGTTTTCAGTAATAACTCATGGAACATGGTCAGTTTTAAAACAAGGTCGCCCTAACCCGATTGTATTTCAAGTTCCTGTTCCAGCAGTTGTCTCTTGTAAAGTCGTGCGTATTCCTTGCCCTTTTCCAGGAGGGCCTTGTGATCCCCGATCTCCACCAGTTCTCCCCCTTTTAGGACACAGATGAGATCCGCCCGGCTTATTGTAGAAACCCTGTGTGAGACAATCAGGTTGGTTTTGTCTCTTCTGAATTCAAGGATCTCATTCAGGATATCTGCCTCGGTGCGTGTATCCACCATAGAAAGGGCATCGTCCAAAATCATGATCGGCGGATCCGACAGGAGAGCGCGAGCAATGGTCAGGCGCTGCCTCTGCCCCCCCGAGAGGGTAATTCCCCTCTCACCAAGTAAGGTGTCCGGTCCCTTCTCAAAGGTTTGGACTTCATCATAGATCCTGACGGCCTTTAAAGCGTCTTCAAAGGCATTTGCGGAGATTCCGTCTCTGTCAAACAGAACATTGTTTCGAATGGTATCGGAAAAAATGATTGTTTCCTGCGTCACAAATCCGATGTTCTCTCTCAATATCTTAAGGGGGATGTCCTGAACGTCTATGTCGTCAATAAAAACAGTTCCCTTTGGTGCTTTAAAAAGACGTGGGATATTATGAAGCAGGGTCGTTTTCCCGGAGCCGACCTGGCCGACCAGGGCCACAGTTTGCCCCATTTGAATGTTGAGATCGATTCCTTTAATGGCATAATTTGACTGACCGCTATATTTCATGCTGAGCCCTTTGATTTGTATGCCGCCATGAATCTTGTGGTTAGCAGCTGGGCTGTCCGCGCGGCTGTCCATGCGGCCAACCGCGTAGCTGTCCGCGGGGTGGTTCGCGCGATCAGCCGTGAGGACATCAGGGGGAAGCGGTGGATCGGTGATTTCGGGGACTTCCTCGAGTATGCGGTTAATCCGGCGCATAGAAGCAGAACCTCGCTGGATAAGGTTCGTAACCCAACCAATAGCGGTAAGGGGCCAAGCGAGGAGATAAAGATAGCTGATAAAGGCTACAAAATCACCGGTCGTGATATCCCCGAGTATGGTCAGGCGTCCTCCCATCCAGATAACAATGGCAAGGCCCAAATTGGCAAAGATACCCATGGCAGGGAAAAAGACGGCGATGGTCTTGGCCAGTTGCATGTTTTCAGAGATATAATTCGCCCCTTCTTCCTTTATTTTGTTGTATTCCCATGACTCCTTTCCGTAAGATTTGACTACCCTGATCCCAGCAAAGGCCTCTCTGGCCTCTTCGGTGAGATCCGCAAAGGTGCTTTGAACCCGTTCATACCCGGTGGACATTCGGCGAGCGAGTATCCTTGTAGCATAGATCAGGAGAGGCGCCGGGATAAGAGCAATCACGGTTAGAAGGGGGTTGATATATAACATGAACCCGATCGTTGCCAGCCCGAGGACCAATCCATCCGTCAGCGCGATAATACCCATGCCTGTCGCCATCCGGACCGCATTGATATCATTGATGGATCTCGCCATGAGATCTCCGGTCTTTGCTCGCTGATAAAAAGAATATGACAGTGTTTGGAGATGACGATACAACCTATTTCTCAATGCCTCTTCCACTTTTCTGGAGAGACCGAACAGGAAATACCGCCATAGATAACGGAATAGGGCGATAGTGAGGGCAATGGCCATGATGATCGTGCCGTATTTTAGGAGTAAACCGGAAGTCGCATTGTTGAAAGTAAGGGCGTCGATGACCTTTTTGATGACGAGAGGGATTAATACCTGTAACAAATCCACCAGCAGGAGGCTGAGGAGGCCAATGGCGAGATGCCATCTGCCCTTCACGAAGTATTCTTTTAGAGGCAGGTAATTCTTAAGGGTCTCTTTGAAGGGAAATCTATCGCTATTCATAATTAAACATCTCGGTATTTCTACAACTTATAGAGAAGGAAGGAAACTTTCCGAGGTTTGAGTTTCTCCTTACTACATGGAATAATGGAATGGTGGAATATTGGAATGTTGATTTTAAAAGGAATCTCCTCATTATTGAGCTTTTGAAATATTCATGTCGATGGTATTGGGCCAACGAACCACTACTCTATTTCTCGCTCGGGACCCGCTACCAGCCCATATGGCTTCCAGGCCGGAGGCCAGAACCCATTATTCCATAATTCCAGCATTCCAACGTTCCAATTGTGAGCGAAGCAAACAAATTGAGTGATACTGGAATCGGGGGGATGGTGTCAACCGATTAGATGTTTTTTT
>JAQYVK010000547.1 GCA_030145585.1 Desulfatiglandales bacterium
TGATTTGGGACATTCCGAAGGCCCTAGCATGAACCTGAACCTCCTGCTTGAGGAACAACCCCTAAGCGAATCGGCGTCTGTGCAGGGCGTGATGCGCTATGCGATACAGGATGAAAAACGGGCCGTTGATTTTTATAAAAAAATGGGCGAACAGTGTGGGGGCGCGCCCATGGAGGCGATGTTCAAACAGATGGTCCAGGATGAAGAAAGCCATCTCGCACGCCTCGAAGAACTCTACGAAAGCCAATATATGCCGGAGATATGATACCTCCCCGCCCTAAAGTACGGGATATCTAAGCGCACCGCCTGCTCTCAGGTCCATTCCGAGAAGCCTTCCCCGGAACCCGGTAATCGTTCCTTTACAAACCGGGAACCTCTGCATACAATATCCCTGTCATGGCACATCATGGCGGGGATTTTTTTGGCTCCTCATTTGAATTTGTGAATGAGTAAAGGTTCCACGCCCAGAGGACGTGGTTTTGATGCAACTCCTTATAAGAGTGCAGGGGTCATCGTGCTAAGGAACATAAAAATTCGAATCTCGAAATCCGAAATTCGAAACAATATCGAATGACCAAAATCCAAATGACCGAAACTCTACTGCGCGACATTCGGTTTCGAGACTGCAGCGTGGTATGTTTGTTTCTGACATTGGAACATTATAGTTTTGAATTTGTTTCGGATTTCGATATTCGGATTTCGAATTTAAACGACTTGCACCATCGTTCTCGGCATAGACAATAGCCTTTGATCAAGCCCTTTGTACTTCGATCTCTAAAATCATTAATGACGAATTGAACCTTTCAACCCTAAAAACCCGACTCTCCTCTCCATGGGCCGCAATACTCCTTATCGCCCTGATGGCAACCATTGTCTATAGCAACATCTATTCATCTCCTTTCGTCTTTGATGACCATGGACGAATTGTCAAAAGGGGCGCCATCAGAGATCTGGCCCACTATGCAACCCTGCAACAACTTCTAAGCCCTAGGTCGTTGGTCGATGTCACCTTTGCGCTCAACTACAAACTGGGGAAACTTAGCGTCTCCGGATATCACTTCATCAACCTGTTGGTTCACATCATGAACGGGTTCATCGTCTATTTTCTGGCCCTCGGTCTATTCAATCAAATATCATTATCTTCCAAACCCCCTACATCTTCAGACATCGAGTTCTTCCGCTCTTCTATCCCGTTGATTTCACTTCTCACCGCCCTGATCTTTGTGGTCCACCCCATCCAGACGCAAGCGGTCACCTACACCGTCCAACGATATGCTTCAATGGCCGCCATGTTTTATATGGCCACCGTTCTCTTCTATCTCATGGGACGGAGAGCCCAGCAGCCAAGCATGAGTGCAGCCTTATTTATTCTCTCTTTTCTCTCCGGACTACTCGCCTTTCTGTGCAAGGAGAACACCGCCAGTTTACCGGGGATCATTCTTCTCACAGAGTATCTGCTTTTCGACCGAACCTGGAAAGGATGGAAGAAAAAAATACCCTGGTTCGCGTTGTCATTTTCAATCTGGATCATCTTTGTGCTCTTTGTTCTCCTGTTCTCTAATGGGGCCGCCCGAGGGGAAGCACTATTCGAAGATGTCTCCGGTCTCATGAAGGAAACCGAAACCGTCAGTCGATGGCGATACCTGTGTACCCAGTTCAACGTCATCGTCATCTATATCAAATTGCTTTTTCTGCCCGTGGGACAAAACCTCGACCATTTATATGCGTTTAAAAAAGGATTTTTCGACGGCTACACCCCTTTCGCCTTTCTATTTTTGGTCGGACTCGCTGTTATCGGGATCTTGAATTTAAAAAAAGGCCCCATCATTCCTTTTGCCATTTTTTGGTTTTTTCTGACCCTCTCGGTGGAATCAAGCATTATTCCTATAAGGGATGCCCTGTTCGAGCACAGGGTATACCTCCCCATGTTCGGATTTGCCCTTCTCGTTGCTTATCTGATTGTGAGCCTTTCAGCCTATCAACAATCCTTAGCGATCCTGCTTTCTCTCTTCATTGTCCTTTCTCTTGGAACCATGACACTTCTTAGAAACCATGTGTGGCGGGATGGCCTCACTCTCTGGTCTGATGTCGTATCCAAAAACCCTTTGAATCCGCGGGCCCATAATAGCCTTGGAAGTGCCCTTGCGGAACAGGGACGTTTGGAGGAGGCAGCGAGTCGTTTTTCAAAAGCCTTACGGATTATGCCGGAATATGTCGATGCACTCAATAATATAGGAAGTGCTGAGGGGCGGATGGGAAAACCAAAGGAGGCCGTCATTCATTTTTCGGAGGCACTACGCATCGATCCCGATTATGGGGAGGCCCATTACAATAAGGGGATTGTATTAGAGCGGCTGGGAAACTTTGATCTCGCGGTGACCCATTTACAAGAGGCGGTCCGGATCAAGCCCGATTACTGGGAGGCCCTTAACAGTTTGGGATCGATCCGAATGAAACAAGGCAGACTCCATGAGGCAGAGAGACTCACATTAGAGGCGCTCCGTTTCAATCCCGATTATGCCGGGGCCCATAATAACTTGGGTTCCGCCCTGGCGCGTCAGGGGAAACGCAAAGACGCCATGGAACACTTTTTAAAGGCACTCAGCATCCAACCTGAATACGCAGATGCGCACCATAATCTTGGCGTGGCCCTGAGGGAGGAGGGAAGGCTCGGGGAGGCCGTCGATCATTTTTCAGAGGCCCTCCGCATCGATCCCGACAATGTTAAGGCCCATTTCAACCTTGCCCTGTTAAAGGTGCGCCAGGGACATGACGAACAGGCCATCCGACATTTTTCAGAGGCCTTACGTCTTGATCCCGACTATCTGAAGGCGCACTTCAACCTGGGCAATCTATTGGAGCAACAGGGGAACTTTATAGATGCAGGTAGACATTTTTCAGAGGTGCTCCGCATCGATCCCCAGTTTTCAGAGGCTCACAATAACCTGGGGGCCGTCCTGATGCGTGCAGGAAAGCTCCAAAAGGCGAGCAGCCATTTTTCTAAGGCCATCAAAATCAATCCTGAATACGCCGAAGCTCACAACAATCTTGGCGCCGTCATGGCCCGCCAGGGCAGATTCCAGGTGGCGATCAAGCACTTTTCCGAGGCCCTGAAGATCAAACCGGACTACGCTGACGCGAAAAAAAATCTCGATCTCGCCCTGAAACTCGTGGGTAGATCGACGGGTTCTTCAGGTCCTATTGAAAATCCCTAAGACCTTTCATATAAAAATCAGAACATCCCCTGCTTTGGTCGCAGACGTCCAATCAGAAATGAAATGAAGAAGCACACCCCCCCAACCATGATGATGGACGCCCCCGAAGTCAGGTTGAATTCGTAAGATAGCCAAAGGCCCACCCATGTGAAAAGGATATTTAG
>JAQYVK010000548.1 GCA_030145585.1 Desulfatiglandales bacterium
ATGGCCTTCCGTGTCTACCGATATGGCCCTGACTTCCCTGGCCTCCAAGACAAAGATTTGGATCCTGAAAGATTTAGTGCTTTAAACGGGATCTATGGATAAACTTTAATTAATACCATAAACCCTTCTGTTATGCTGAAGGTCCGGACTATACTAATCAGGTAGGTGAGTCAGAAAGAATTAACCACCCGCTTCGCTCGAGACACGGAGAACGCTGAGGGAGAACATTTCAATAATTTTTAGCCACAGACGTACACGGACTCATCGGGACAAATATCTATTGTACTATAGTATGTGACAGGAGAATGACTAAATAGGTTTTACTTAAAATTATGGGAGTAGGCCTAATGTGAAAGAATAAACTCGTTTATTCTTTCACGTTCGGCCTTCTCCCAGTATTCAATTATGTTACACATAATTGAAGCCCGCTGCGCGGGCATTTTAAGCAAAACAAGTTCCAAAGTCTGTGCTAGTCTGTGTGGGTCTGTGGCTAATTCCCATCCTGTCTAATTATGTATGCCTCTGCGACCTTTGCGTCTCTGCGGTGACATATATTTCAAATTTTGAACCCTTTTAGGGGTCGTTAACTATGTAGTATATAGATCAGAATGGAAAGGAGGGATAAACGAAACCATATCCTATGAAACAACCATCCCGTCAATGCATACAACCGTCACGAGAACCAAGATCGTTAAGATAAAAATTCTAAAAGGAGGGTTTGATATGGGAAAAAAAAGTTTGAGTATTCAAAGCATTTTTATTTGCCTGATGTTTTTATTGGTCACTTTGCTGGTATCACCCGTCTCGACATTGGCACAGGAACCCATAAAATTGAAATTGAGTAATGGGTATCCTGCCAGACATCCCATGGCCGTCAAGGGTTTTGGTGGATGGGCTAAAATGGTGGAAGAGCGGACGAACAATGCGGTGAAAATAACCCTGTTTCCCGGAAACACTCTCACGAAAATCAAAGAGGCTTATGATGCAACAATAGCAGGTGTTGCCGATATCGCCATGACAGTACCCGGCTACGCGCCAGGGCGATTCCGCCTGAGTCCGGCAGTAAATCTGCCCATGGTTTTTTCAAGTTCAACCGTGGCCAGTCGAGTCACCTGGGATCTATATAAAAAAATCCCGGCGATGAGGGCGGAATATTCGGAAGTAAAGGTTCTATTTTTTTACTGCACCCCGCCTTATGAGATACACACGGTAAATAAAGCCATCAATACTTCAGGAGATTTAAAAGGCCAACAAATCCGTGCCTCCGATCCCATCTCGGCCAAAATCCTTGAAAACCTGGGGGCAACCCCTGTTGCTCTCTCCATGCCGGAGGCCTATATGGGTCTACAAAAAGGTGTTCTGGACGGCCTGGTTTCACCCTTTGGCCCAATGAGGGGATTAAAGACGGCCAATGTAACAAAATATCACACGGTAAACGCAAATTTGTTCACGAACGTATTTGCTATCGTCATGAACCTCAAAAAATGGAACAGTTTATCACCGCAAACACAGAAGGTCATAGATGAGGTCAGCGGTGCTGCAGCCTCAGAGCGGTTCGGAAAGATGTTCGACAAACTCAGCGTACCGGATATCAATTACATGAAGAAACAAGGTGATACGTTCATCACACTCGCGCCTGAGGAGAAAAAGCGATGGGCCGCTGCCATTCTACCTCTTCGGGATAAATGGATAAAAGATAGGACAGCCAAAGGTTTGCCGGCAGATAAAGTTGTTAATGAAATGATTCGGCTTTCAGAATCTTTTTCTCAATGATGAGGAGGGATGTTGGAAAAACTTGCCCAATATCTGGAGCGAATACTCTATCCTGTTAGTAGAATCCTCAATGGCGTAGGTTCGGGCGTGATTTTGGGCATGGTTGTCCTCATGACGGTCAACGTTATTTTACGTTATCTCTTCGAACGTCCCATAAAGGGGACCGTTGAGCTCGAGGAGTTCATGCTCGTCATCGTGGTTTTTTTGGGCTTGTCCTATGCGGCGCTGGAGAAAAGGCATGTCAGGATAGATTTTATCGTCGCCCGTTTTCCCAAATCCGCCCAGGCCGTCATCAACAGCATCACCGCTTTATTGAGTGCGGGGCTTTGTCTCATTATGGTCTGGCGATGTGCGATCTGGGCTCAAAATAATTGGGCTCACGACTCGACATCGACGTTACTGCAGGTGCCCCTCTCCATTTTCATTTATATGACGGCCTTGGGCGGCGCACTCCTTTTTCTGGTATTGCTCGCGGAATGCCTTCATTCCCTATCCGAATTGGCAAACAGTGGAAAAAAATCACTCATCTTATTTGCCTTCCTGTTGCTGGCGCTCCTGGGATCCGGATGGGTATTATGGCTACAAGAGCCCTCATCGAATGTATTGGCGATCATTGCATTCGTCGTTTTACTGGTGATGCTGGCGTTTCGCATGTACATCTCTTTTGCTATGATGCTGGTCGGTTTTTTAGGCATGAGCTTTCTGGCGGATATCAACGCCGGTTATCACATCATGGCAACGGTGCCTTATACGATCACGGCAGATTATCATCTTGTCGTTGTCCCGTTTTTTATTCTCATGGGTCACCTTTGTGCGGCTGCGGGGATCAGTCGTGATATTTACAACACGGCGTACAAATGGGTGGGACATTTTAGGGGAGGTCTTTCAATGGGAACGGTGGTGGGTTGTGCCGGTTTTGCAGCCGTCAGTGGTGACAGCATGGGCACGGCGGCTGTCATGGGGGCGGCCGCCCTTCCCGAGATGAAGCGGTACAATTATAATGATTCATTGGCCACCGGGTGTGTTGCTGCGGGAGGCACCCTCGGCATTTTAATTCCCCCCAGCATGGGTTTTATTATTTATGCCATTATCACCGATACATCCATCAGTAAGCTGTTCATGGCCGGCATTCTTCCGGGTATCCTTTTGACCTTACTCTTTATGCTTGTCATCTACATTCAAATCCGCCTAAAGGCCACGATGGCGCCTCGAGGACCTAAGGTCGCTCTAAAGGAAAAGATTCTATCCTTAAAGGATACCTGGGCGATGATCCTCATTTTCATGCTCGTCATCGGGGGCATCTATCGAGGGGTCTTTACTCCGACGGAGGCAGGCGCCATAGGAGCAACCGGCGCTCTTCTCATCGGGTTGGTGAAGAGGCAATTGAGTTGGCAAAAGCTCATAAAGGCGCTTCTGGATACCGGCCGCACCGTTGCTATGCTCTTTCTTTTATTCATCGGTGCCTATGTCCTGGGGTACTTCCTTGCGGCAAGCGAGGCCCCTCATCAGATTTCAGATTTCATAGGCAATCTGCCATTGCCTCCCCATGCGCTTCTGGCGGCTATTTTGATGATTTATTTGCTTCTGGGTTGTGTCATGAATCTCCTCCCCGCAATTATTGTGACATTGCCCATATTCTTTCCCACAATACTAGACCTGGGCTTTGATCCGATCTGGTTTGGAGTGATCGTTGTCATCATCGCTGAAATGGGACTCATAACGCCGCCCGTAGGCATGAACGTATTCGTCATCAAGGGTGTGGCGCAAGACGTCAATATCGGTAAGATATATCTGGGTATCGTTCCTTTTCTGCTGGCTATGATGGTCAGCGTTGTTATCCTTGCTTTTTTTCCAAAGATAGCCCTGTTTTTGCCAAATGCCATGGGACATTGAGAAAGGAATTTGAACATGTCGAATGCTAATGAGAACAATCCACCACAAGAACAATTGCCATTTCCTGTGGCGGACTATCGTTTCGATCAAAAAAACGAAATGTTTAAAAGGATCATCTGGGACGAGACGATGCGGTCTTTAGGCCAATGGCCGACGGAATTCGATAAGAAGGTCGGATTCAGGAAAATAGACTATGCCTTTCGAAATGCATCCTGGAACCTGGAGTGGGGTGCCGGTTATGGAAACGCCAGGAGTAATTTTGGGCTCTACTCATGGGACGGGGTTCCTAAAAGGGTTCAACCATGGGTCGAGGCCGGGGGGCCGGTCAAAGAATCCCCGAAAGAGATGAGCCGCCACGTCAAAAGGGTAGCACACTACTTCGGGGCGGATTTAGTCGGCATCTGCAAAGTTCATCCGAACTGGGTCTATTCCCACGAATTCAATTCCATGACCCGGGAGCATTCCCCGTTTGAACTCCCTGAGGACTGTCATAACGCGATCGTCATGGCCGTTGAAATGGATTATGAAACGACGCGCATGTCCCCAAACGGGATGGGAGGTGCAGCCACGGGATTGGGGTATTCGGACATGGTCTATGTAGCCAATCTGTTGGCCGTCTTTATTCGCGGTCTCGGCTACAAAGCCCTTCCATCGGGGAACGATACAGCCCTGAGCATTCCCCTGGCTATGGCCGCCGGGCTTGGAGAGTCAAGTCGGGCAGGATTTTTAATTACGCGGGAATTTGGCCCCCGGGTTAGACTATGCAAGGTATTCACGGATCTTCCCCTTGAATATGATACCTATCAACCCTTCGGGGTTGAAGCGTTCTGTACGGTCTGTAAAAAATGCGCAGAGAACTGCCCCTCACAGTCCATTCCCCATGGGGATAAAACCAGGGAGGGCCACAATATCTCCAATCAGGCCGGGACCTTAAAATGGTATTCAAACCTTGAGAAGTGTTACGCTTTCTGGTCAAAAAACCGGATGAGCTGTGCAGACTGCATCAGGGTATGCCCTTTCAACAAACCCAAGGGAATGATCCACAATGTGACTCGATCCATGATCCGATCGGAAAATTCCATTTTGAACCGGTTTTTTGTCTGGATCGACGACATCATGCGGTATGATAAACCTTACCCCGCGACAAGATTCTGGGACTCGGAGTGAGATGTGAGGAAAAATTATTGAGAACGCAGATGAACGCAGATTTCCAGGATTATTAATTAATTCCATAAACCTTCCCGCTAAGGTGGAATTGTCCAAGATATGCTATGCAGGAAAGAGTGTTTGTTTTTCTCTCGCCCGCTCCCGTTGGTCGCTTGAGCACACAGAGGTCACAGAGAGATTATTTATTTTTGGTCTGATTCGTTGAGAGGACGAATCAAACCAACCATCTGTCCCTTACGGGACCTATGGTTCATTCCAGATCCAATTGAACTGTTAAGATGATATTAAGTCCCGCGCAAGCGGGATGGCAAATTGTTCTGAATTCCCCTCTCAGGAATTCAGAACAAATAGACTCTGGGTTCCCTGTGAGCTCTGTGAGAGGTAAAAAGGCCCTTTTTGGGGTGGTTATTAACCGAGTCTGCATCTATCTGCGTCCTAAAAAAAAAGAGAAGAGAGACTGTTATATGAAGGAATATCGTCTGATTGGAAAACGGCTTCCCCGTATAGATGCTAGAGACAAGGTCAAAGGAAAGGCCCTGTACACCGATGATATATCCATGCCCGGGATGCTCTACGGACTCAT
>JAQYVK010000549.1 GCA_030145585.1 Desulfatiglandales bacterium
TTAATGTTAACTTATACTAAATATTAACCTATACATAACATTCAGTCAACAGGAAAATAACCCTATAACCATATGATATTTCTATAAATTCAAGGGAAGAACTGTTTAATGATTTTAGGCTCAGTGGTTCGTGACTATCGAAAAAGAGGAAAATTGACCCTGAAAATGGTGGCGGCAAAAGCCGGTGTATCCGAGGGGTTTCTAAGTCAGGTAGAGAACAATGTCAATTCCCCCTCTGTTGAAACTCTAATGAAAATCTGTGATGCCATTGGAGTCAATGCAAGCGACATTTTAAACAGGGTAGAAAAACAGGAGAATCTGATTTTAACGCGCAGCAGTGATTGGAAGGATGTTGATGTTCCTCACACGGGGTTCGCAACCCTCCGGTTTTTCCCCCCCGAGAACAGGACCGTGATCGACAGTGCTATTCTCGTCGTCGAACCGGGGACATCGATCCCGGTCCGGAAGAATATTAAAAACGCTCAAGAACTACTCTGCATTCTCAAAGGTTCATTGGAACTCATTCACGGTGACCGGAATTTCCAGCTGAAAAAAGGAGATACGGTACACTTTTGGTCAGAACCGGCAAAGCAGAAGATAACGAACAAGAGCAAGGATTTGGCGACGGTCTTGTGGGTGGGAACAATGTAATCGCAAAGCGCAAAGCGCTTGGCGCATAGCGGAAAAATAATCATTAACCACTAATCTACACTAATTGACGCTAAAAATAAAAAAAGGCGGAAGGCGCATGGCACCTGCGGTGCCGTTGGAGGAGCAGAGCCTACGGCTGTTGGAGGAGCGTCCTTACGGACTTGAGGACCGCTTCGCTTGAGGAGCACTCCCGTTCGACCCTTCGACACGCTCAGGACTTACAGCAAGCTCAGGACTAAGGTCGCTTGAGGAGCACTGCGTTTGAGGGAAAGAAACATAATGGTTTTATTTGTTCAATTAGTTTTATTTGTTTGATTGGTTCAAAAGAAAAAATCCTCCGAATGAGTAAAACTAACACAACCAATTGGACCAACGAAACTAGAACCTATCTCAAAAAAAAGAAAAATGGATCAAGGTCAATGACGACGCATGATAGATTCCTTAAATCCCCCCTTGCCCCCCTTTATTAAAGGGGGGTTGGGGGGATTTTCATGGGCCATTTGGTATTTTTGAGATGGCTTCTAATTAAACCAATCAATACCAAGTTTCATACGTGGTTTTTGAAATTGAAATAAGGTGTGTGTGAACTATTAGAAAGGAGGAGTAGGAAGGATGATTAAATTTAGCGACCGACAACTGAAAACCCCGAAATTACTGAGGCCCGTTTATCTTGTGACAGGAGGACAGTCAAAATTCGATCGGGCTATCCCTGAGAAAAGGACAGAGGAGCTTTGTATCGATGCCTTGACTATGGCCGCAAAGCTCATCGATAAGACACCCGCGGAGCTAAAAAGTTACATCCACTCCTGTTACTATGGCCACTTCGCGGACCACTTTGGGGATCAGCTTCTGGGAGAAGCGGTTATCCATGACCGTCTTGGGCTGGACCCTCTCGGCAATATCGGCATTAAGACGGGGGGCGCAACCGGGGGTTCCACACTCTGGGAGGCAGTCAAAACTGTCGCCTCGGGCTACTCTGACTGCGTCCTGGCTATGGGCTGGGAACGGATGGACGAAGTTCCGACTGACGAGGGAAATCATCTTATTTCCTGTGCGGCGGATAAAGACTGGGAGACCCCCCTAGGCCATATCTACACCGGTTATTACGCGGTGATGGCACAGAAATACTGGCAGGTATTCGGAAAGAAAGAGGAATCCTTTCGCCGTACCTTGGCCGAGATATCCGTCAAACATCATGGCTACGCCCGATTTAACCCTTTTGCTCAGGCTCCTATGAAAATAACCATCGAGGATGTCCTAAATTCGCCGGTCGTCGCCTACCCTCTTCGGGCTTTGGACTGTTGTCTGATGAGCGTCGGGGCGGCTTGTGCCATCATCTGCGATGAGGACACGGCCGTAGAATTGACACGGAATACCAAAAACAAACCCTTGAGGATCTGGGTAGCCGCAGGCTCCCATACCTTGAGAGTCGCTGACCGAAGGAATATGGAGATTCCTTTGTTGCCCAATGAAACGGCCGACCAGTACGCCGACCTGGGCGAACGCTTCCCCGGGGGCGATCGTTATCCCGGATTTACCGGCTTCCTGGCCACCAGGATGAGCGCCTATTATGGATATCGCATGGCAGGTGTAACAGATCCCATGGAGGATTTTGATGTGGCGGAACTCCATGATGCTTTTACCATCAGTGACGTCCAATCCTATGAGGACCTCGGCCTTAGACCTTATGGAGAGGGGCGGGATTATGTGGAGTCCGGTGACTGTTATCATGACAATCCCCATACAGGACAACCTGGGAAATTGCCTTCCAACCTTTGCGGCGGACTCATCGGTTGCATGCATGCGGTGGGCGCCACCGGTATTATGCAGGCTTTTGAAATTGCACTCCATATTTGGGAACGCTGGGCTGAACTCCATGGAGATCCCGAAATATGGAAGGCCTGCGATCGAGAAAAACCGGAGGACTGGACCGACCTTCAGGTCAAAGGGGCAAAACGAGGACTGGCCGTCAGCCATGCGGGTGTCGGATCCCATGTGACTTCAACCATTCTCATGGATCCTGATCATCTTTTAATTTAAAATCTTAAATCTTTCATGTTTAAGGCAGATGAATTTCAAATATCCATACAATTGTGCTTGATTCAAACAGATGCTGGATGCTGGTGTCTGGATACTGGATTCAAGAGGCAATAAGTCCTTACTTAAGAAGAGAAGGGAAACCATGAGCTATAAAAAATTGGTGATTTGGCAGGAAGCCCGACAAATTGTCGTTGATATTCATAAGATGACATTGAATAAACTACCTCAATTCGAGTTATACGAAGAAGGTAGCCAAATCCGACGTTCCATTAAATCAGTCAAATCTAATATCGTCGAGGGTTATGGTAGGAGGCGATACAAACAGGAATTCATTCGCTTCTTGATCTTTTCACTCTCGTCTTGCGACGAAACGACGGATCATTTGGAAACATTATATGAAACCGAATCTCTTAAGGACGATTCGCTCTATCAAGATCTTCACAAACGATTACAAACTTTGGGGAAAAAAATTAACCTCTTTATTCAAGCGGTTGAAAAAGAGCATAAAATTGATCGATGATGCTGATGGGCATGATAAATGGAATTTTTTCATCCAGCTTCCAGGAACCAGCATCCAGTATCGCCTCGCTTAAGCGACAGACTTAATTTCTTCTCTGCACGTCGGCTTAAAGCAGAGGTTTTTAAATTACTTAAAAGGGAGGAAAGACAATGAGCGTATTTGGAACTGTGCGGGTCAAAAACGGAAAATACAA
>JAQYVK010000550.1 GCA_030145585.1 Desulfatiglandales bacterium
AACCCCATGGCTTAAATGCTCTTTTTAAATCGTCCATTCCTTGTCAAGTCAGATTTATCATTCTGTTAATACTGCTGATATTGGATCAAGGGTCAAGAGTAGATTTGACCCCTTTTTCTTTCATTTAAGAAAACAATTTCAATTGCCTAATCTTTTTCAAATAATAAAGGGGTCATAAAGGGGTCAATGAGTTATGATTAAAAGTGGTGTTTGAGGGAGCCAAGAAAGAATAAATGACATATCCTGTTGGAATTAGTCTACCAAAACTAAATCCCAACAAAAACGAGGATACGTCATGAGTAAGAATAAGATCATTGACCTTAAAAAGCCAGGAGAGTTTTGCGAAGATCCGCTAACAGAGCTGCTGCGTAATGGTGCCCGACGATTAATCGCTGATGCTGTTCAAGCCGAATTACAGGAGCTTCTTAATCAGTACTCTGGGTTGAGAAATGAGCAGGGATATTTGCAGGTAGTTCGCAATGGCTATTTGCCCGAACGAGAGATTCTAACCGGGATCGGCCCGATTAAGGTTAAGGTTCCAAAGATTCGGGATAAGAGCGGTCAGGGGATCAAATTTAATTCGGCTCTTTTGCCGCCCTATCTGAGAAAAACCAGGAGAGTCGAAGACGTTTTGCCTTGGTTATACCTCAAAGGCATTTCCACTGGAGATTTTCAAGAAGCCTTACATGCTCTCCTTGGAACCGAGGGAAAGGGGCTGTCAGCATCGACAATAAGTCGCCTAAAGGGCATATGGGAGCAAGAGCACGAGACCTGGAACCGACGAAGTCTGAAGAACGAGCGGTATGTTTATATTTGGGCAGACGGTGTGTATTTCAATATCCGAAGCGATGATGCCAGGCAGTGCATCCTTGTCATTATCGGCGTCACAGAACAGGGGCGAAAAGAGTTCATTGCCATTGAGGATGGCTATCGGGAATCAGAACAGAGTTGGTCGGAACTGCTTTTACGAATAAAAGCACAGGGACTCAGCCATGCCCCTAAATTGGCAGTCGGTGATGGTGCTTTGGGATTCTGGAAAGCATTGAGTAAAGCATTCCCGAAAACAAAACAGCAACGTTGCTGGGTTCATAAGACTGCCAATGTGCTCAATAAGCTGCCCAAGGCGGTCCAACCCAAGGTCAAGCAGGCATTGCATGAGATCTGGATGGCACCAACCAGAACGGACGCTTACAAAGCCTTTGATATTGCTCTGTCAACCTACTCAGCGAAATATCCGAAGGCCATGAAGTGTCTGGAGAAAGATAAAGATGAGATGCTGGCTTTTTATGATTTCCCTGCCACGCATTGGCAGCATATTCGGACTTCGAATCCCATTGAATCCGTATTCTCCACAGTACGGTTGAGGACAAACAAGACGAGAGGATGTGTTGCTAGGCATACGATTTTATCCATGGTTTACAAGCTCGGCCAAAGCGCACAAAAAAAATGGCGCAAACTGAGAGGTTTCAAACTGCTTGGTGAGGTTATAAGAGGTGTTCAATTCAAGGATGGAGAACTTGTTGAACCTTTAATCGAAGACGAAATCAACAGGGCTGTCGTTTAGGAACAGATTTTCTCAAACACCAGACTTGACTATAACTCCTAATGATGTTACTTCAGTCCTACACATTTTATATTTATCGATTAAGCCGAAGGCGAACACCTTATTTATTCTGAATGCCGGCTCCTGACTTCTGGATTCTTGTCGGTCATTTTCACTGCAAAGCCAACTGCCTCTGACCTGGCCCTGAGGACCAGGTTTTATAAGCCGAATAAAGGAGGATAATAGAATGAACCTATTTCCGGATCATGTGCCCCATCGGGAGAAGGTGGTCATGCGCCACATTTTCGAAAAGCAGGCGGAAGAAATTCCCAATCGGGAATGCATTCTCTTTGAAGAAGGGGAAACCTGGACCTATTCAGAGGCCCTGGCAGAAGGATATCGGGCCGCCAATGTGCTGCGTGAACTCGGGGTCAAGCGCGGGGAAAATGTTCTGATCTTTTTGCCCAACAGTCAGGGATGGATCCGGGCATGGCTCGGCATTACCTTTCTGGGAGGGGTCATTGTGCCCGTGAACACTGCCCTCAAGGGGGAGATGTTGCGGCATATCTGTATGGATTCCCAGGCAAATCATATGATTACATCAACCGAACTGGGAGGTCGATTGAAGGGGTTGGACCTGGATCTGAATATTATTGATCCCTCGCTTCTGGCTCAGGGTTCAACTGATGCGCCCGGTCTGGATAGAGCGATCGAACCGTGGGATACCCACGGGATCATATATACATCCGGAACGACCGGCCCGTCAAAAGGGGTCATTACCCCCTATTTTCAAACCTATTGCGGCGGCTTGTCCAACTGGGGAGACTCGGCTACGGCGGATGATACCATGCTGGGTGATCTTCCGTTGTTTCATACAGCCGGGGAAAATAATGTGGTCATCATGTGGTCTCTGGGCGGGCGCGTTGCATTCCGGTCGGCCGTATCGGTCAGCCGTTATTGGGAGATTACCAGGGAGTGCGGCGTCACTCTGGCCATGATGATCGGCACTTTGCCGACGTTTCTAAGCAACTCTCCTACCCAATCCAATGATGCGGACAATCCGGTGCGCGTGATGTTTTCAGCCCCAATGGTGAACACCCCTGAGGCCTTTATGAAGCGATTCGGGGTTGAAAAAATTGTCACCACCTTCGGCATGACCGAGACCACCGGCATCACCCATGATTTCGGACCGGTACCTCACCCCCGAAGTTGCGGGAAGGCGATTCCCGGTGTCGAGATTCGACTCGTTGATCAAAATGACGTCCCAATAAAGACGGGTGAAAAAGGTGAGCTTACGCTTCGCTACAATCTTCCCTGGATGATGAATGTCGGATACTTTAACCGTCCCGAAGAGACGGCAAGGGCCTGGCGAAACGGCTGGTTTCACACGGGTGATATGTTGACCTGTGACGAAGAAGGGAATTATTTTTTTGTTGACAGAAGCAAAGACGCCATCCGCCGCCGGGGTGAAAATGTCTCCTCTTTTGAGGTTGAGCGGGAGGTTATGGCATACCCTGATGTAGTGGAGGCGGCTGCTGTGGCTGCGGCAGGGGAGTTTGGTGAGGATGAGGTTAAGGTATTTGTGATTCCCCATAAGGGAACTGATTTTGCCCCGGCTGACCTGATCCATTTTCTGATTCCCAGGATGCCCTATTTCATGGTGCCTCGTTTTGTTGAAGTCGTCTCGGAGTTTCCAAAAACCGCCTCCATGAGGATCAAGAAGTACCAGTTGCGCGCCAAAGGGAACAGTTCGGCCACGTGGGATCGAGAAGCCGCCGGAATTAAGGTGAGTCGATAACTTTTTGGGTAAGCCACTGGTATTATCAGTGCGGCCAGACAAGATTTGATCGTCAGCGGGATTTGATAGGAGTCGATGCTTTGGATGCCGGATGCTGGACTCTGGATACTTTATAAGGAAAAAAATCCGTTTTCTCAGCGACTCGGCACTTGAAAAGTATTCAGATAAATACCCTTTCACGGTTACCTTTCAAGGCACCCTTTTTTGGGGTGTTGGTTGACTTTTTGTCTGAGGGCGCCCAATTTATATTTTTGGGAGTCTAGATGAAGGAGGTCGTCATGACTGTCGTAACTGCTTCAAAAAAAGGGCAAATCGTAATTCCAAAGGCTATCCGGAAGAAGCTTCAAATTGTTCCCGGAAAAAAGTTCGTGGTACGTGCCGAGAAGGATAAGGTCGTATTCACCCCTCTTCCGGATGATCCGGTTGATTCATTTTGCGGGATTTTTCAAGGTGAAGACTCTTTGACCCAGGCCCTATTGGATGAGCGGAAAAAGGAAAAGAAATATGAAAAGGAAAAAAGTCCTGGATAGCTATGCACCGCTAGGAGAGAAAATGCCGTCATTATGACGGGTGACCCCGAATTTAAATGAGTTGAACGCCTTGTTGATGTTGAATGAATATAGATTATAATGAATTGAATTCCGAATGCTCATCCGTATCTGAATCGTCTTTTTTCCCTGTGGCTTGGAAAAAAAGTGGAAATGAACATCCTGGATATTAAAGAACATTTCCCGGAATTCAACCGAAGCGGTAAGGTCCTTCTGACCAGGTTTGGTGCGATGAGTCGCCGGGATTGTGAAGTTGGCCCGGATATATGACGGACCAAAAAACTTTGGTGGAGTCGCTGTAAAATGTGGGGGACGCGGTCACACCGCCCGGCATGTATGGAAGCTTTGGCGCCGCAGCGAGCGCAAAATTGTAGTGGAGGAGCTTGTACCGCGGATTGGTCCTCAAAAAATATCGGAGGTCTCAGGCTGGGAGGTCGTCTCTATTCGTCGGATAGCACCCTGTCGGCGCAACAGAGTCCGGATTTTGCCGCCCCTTCTACCCCAAAAGTGCCTACTACAGGCTTTACTGTGCTGCCTGCAAAGTAGAGACCCTTTATATTCGGGGCTCTATAATCCGGCAAGTCTTTCCAATAAGAGGTGAATATATGCAGGTCCCATGACGGTAGCTGACAAGTGGTCTTGTGAAACTCCAAAACGTCTTCTATGGGCGGATACCCCATATCATTGAAATAGGCCCGCATCATTTGATGACCTTTATTCAACAATTTTGACACGCTATCTCCAGTTGTGTTTTTTATGTCATCCAGATTCATACACCCACAACTATAAGCCAACTGTTTGTACGGTGGACAGATCGTCGGAACGTGATTGGACAGGGCAGAGATGTCTCCCACATAATTGAGATGGGTCTTGGTTTCCGGTTCTTCGTCATAGATATAGACCCAATCAGAATGGTCGATCACCCGCTCCCTCAGGCCGTACCAATTATAGACATAACCGCCGGCATAGGGTTCAATCTCTTTGCTGACACTGACCCAGTCGGATGGAAAGTCACGCTCCATGATCAGACCCCATTGCAGCGCCTGGAAGATGGGGACATTAACGACAACTTTAGGGGCCTGATAGATGTTCCAGGAATCATCAACCACATCCCGGGCCATTACACCGGTTACCTTCCCCTTGTCGATCAGAATCCTTTTGACTTCGGTTCGGACCTTCACCTCGCCTTCATTGTCTTGGATACCGTTTGCGAAAGCCTCTGGAAGAGACTGATCACCCACCCAAATGTTTGAAGTGCCTTTATCAGTGACAAAAAAAGGGAGCAGTGCCGCGGCATAGGTATCCATGGCACACTTGTCGGAATCGGAAAAGACAGCGGTTACTGACGTCCTAAAATGCTGTCTCATAATCATTTTCATTCTTGGGCTGAGTCCAAGACTATCCATCCACTGGGCATGGGTTTTTCCTTGATAGCTTTCAGGATTTTCCAGCGCAGACTGGAATGCCCTGCCCATTTCTGCCATGTCCTCCTCTTTCAGGTTGAAAGACTCCATTATGATAGCCGCATTCTCTTCAAGTTTAGCCTTAGCTCTAAATGCCTTGTGTTTCTTCAACATATAGTATTGCATGTATCCTGTTTGATAGAGAGGAGCTTCCACTCCACACCTTTCCATGGCCGTGTCAAGCACATCCCTTGGATAA
>JAQYVK010000551.1 GCA_030145585.1 Desulfatiglandales bacterium
ACATGTTCGGTGTTTTTTCGACGAAAGGATTTAAAGATTATCTCAAGCCCGCAAAGAAAATCCTTGAGGGCAACTGGACTGGTGCCTATACCAAACCTTCCTCCAGTTTATATCCCCATCAATGGAACTGGGATTCGGGATTTATCGCCATAGGATATGCCCATTACAATGAAAGGAAAGCCAAACAGGAGATCGCGTCCCTCTTCGACCATCAATGGCCTAACGGTATGGTTCCTCAGATCGTTTTTAATCCGAAGGCACTGGGTAACTATTTTCCCGAACCGGATTTCTGGCAGGTTCCCGGAGGTATGCTAACAAGCGGTATTACCATGCCTCCACTCCATGCCATCTCCTGTCTGCATATATATGAATATGCCGTCCGCAAGCCGGATGCACGAGCTTTTTTGAAAACGATGTTTCCAAAGCTTATGGCCTCTCACCGCTATTTGTATCAACATAGAGACCCGGATCAATCCGGACTGGTTTATATAAGGCACCCTTGGGAATCCGGTCTAGACAATTCTCCCGCCTGGGATGGTCCTCTCAAGCAGATCGTTGTGGATAAAGCAACCCTGCCTACCTATGAGAGACAGGACCTCAAACATGGTGTGCCGGCAGAACAACGGCCGAGCAATGAAGATTATGATCGATATGTATACTTGGTCGACATTTTCCGGCGTCTCAAATACAGGGATGAGGACATCTATAAATCCTGTCCATTCCTCATACAGGATATTTTGTTCAATTCCATATTGTGCAAGGCAGACCGAGATCTTTTAGAGATCGGCCGGATTCTGAATGAGGATACAAAGGAAGTTGAAGAATGGGTAAACCAAACCTCTCAAGCCATTTCAGAAAAACTTTGGTGCCCACCATGCAAGAAGTTTGAATCTTTCGATTTGATTTCCGGGAAACATATACACACGGGCACGGCGTCAAGTTTCATGCCCCTTTTTGCAGGGGCGGCTTCAAAGGATCAGGCAGAGATCCTTTACGAAACCATAAACTCCATCTCATTCTGTGCGCTACACCAGGGAAATTGTTTCACCATTCCCAACTTTGATATGACCCTGGAAGGATTCGATTCAAAGAATTATTGGCGGGGTCCAGTCTGGATCAATATCAACTGGATGATTTCCCAAGGTTTGAGAGGATATGGGTATAGAGAAAAGGCGGATGCCATGAATAGGGACATGATACAACTGCCCATCCGCTTTGGTTTTCACGAGTATTTCGATTCCAAGACAGGGGAAGGGTATGGCTCTTCAAATTTTTCATGGACCACAGCCCTGTTCCTCGATCTTGTACACAGATATTATGATAAAGACAGGCCTGTTTTTGATCGGTTGAAACTGCGTAGGACGAAAAGATTGAATGGGAAAAAGATCCTCAATCAAGGGCATAAGTCCGAAAATTCTTCGCCCACAAATGTGGCCGCCCATCTCATGGGATGCATAGTTGATTTGAAGGACAAATTTTACGATTTAAATCGGGGGCTCGTAGATTATGAAGCCATGAAGCAATCGGCCGAATACGATCGTTACAGGGCGTTTACCGCCCGGCTTCAAGATTTCGATTTAACAACCCTATCCACACTACAACAAAAAAAAGCCTTCTGGATCAACCTTTACAACACCATTGTTGTCGAGGGCATCGTAGAACTGGGCATCAGATCATCTGTCAGGGAAATAGGTAATTTTTTTAGCCATATTGCTTACAAGGTCGGGGAGTTTTCCCTCTCTGCCGAAGAGATCGAGCATGGGATTCTCCGGGCCAATGCAAGACCCCCCTATAGGATGTTTCCACAATTCAAAAGGACCGATCCCCGACGTCAATTGAGTCTTGAAACTATTGACCCGAGAATCCATTTTGCCCTGGTCTGTGGGTCCCGCTCCTGTGCCCCAATTCGCTTTTATGATGAGGAGGTTATCGATGAACAATTGGAGAAGGCGACAAGAAATTTTATCAACAGTTCCGAGGTGATTGTTCTCCCGGAAGAGAACAAGATATTCCTTTCCCAGATATTCGATTGGTATCCAAAAGATTTTGGAGGGAGGGAAAAGCTATTAGCTTTTTTGTTGAAATACCTTGACAAACCGGAGAAATGCGATTTTTTAGAGAATCATAATGATCGGCTCTCTGTTGAGTATTTATATTATGATTGGAATCTGAATCATTGAGTTTTTGATAGGACATCTTCTGAAAGGAACAAGGTTACATGCTTAATGACGACCATGATGGAGTAGACACCATCGCCACGACCACAACAACGGATCTGGGGAGTCCCCCTGAATCTTACCTCACGGAAGGTCTCTCCGATCCCTGTACGATTCTGATCGTGGGCGCGTCGGGTGATCTCACGTCAAGAAAACTGATGCCCGCCCTCTATAATCTGTTCTTGAAGGATGCCCTGCCCGATCCTTTCCGTATCGTTGGTTGCAGTCGTACCGAACTAACGGATCAGTCATTCAGGGATAGGTTGAAAACCTTCATCTCAAATAATGCTGAGATTGACTTATCAGAATGGGAGCGTTTTGCATCTTTCATACAATACCATCCTATCCAATATGACCAGCGTTCATCCTTTGTTGAGCTCGCCGGGCGCCTCAAGGAGCTGGATGAAAAAAGCGGGACCGGCGGGAACCGCATTATTTATTTTGCCATCCCCCCTACCCTCTACAAGCCAACAGCACGGATGCTAGGGAGTGTCGGTCTTGCGGCGGAGGGAGAAAACGGAAATGGGTGGTCAAGAATTGTGGTGGAAAAACCATTCGGCCGAAATCTCGAAACGGCCATGGTGTTGGATCAATCCCTTCACAAAATTTTTAAGGAGCATCAGATATTCAGGATAGATCATTATCTGGCAAAAGAGACCGTTCAGAACATATTGATGTTTCGTTTTGCGAACGCCATTTTTGAGCCGATCTGGAACAGAAGATATATCGATCATGTAAGCATTACCGCTGCGGAGACTTTGGGTGTGGAAAACCGTGCCGGGTATTATGAACAGTCCGGTGTTCTGAGGGACATGTTTCAAAATCACATGATGCAACTTCTCGCATCGACCGCTATGGAGCCCCCTTCCCAGTTCGAGGCGGACATGGTCCGCGACGAAAAGGTGAAGGTGTTTAGATCTCTCAGACCATTTCCTCTCGAAAACCTCAAGGACACCCTGGTCCTGGGTCAATACACCGCTGGCACCATCAATGGCAACCGGGTCCCCGCATATCGGGATGAACCGGGCGTACAAAAGGAGTCACTCACGCCCACGTTTGCGTCAATGAAAGTTTTCTTAGATAACTGGCGTTGGCAGGGGGTGCCCTTTTACCTCACCTCAGGGAAGAGGCTGGGTAAAAAGTTGACTGAAATTTCCATCCAGTTCAAAAAAATTCCCCATTCCATGTTCAGGCAAACGCTAGGGGAGAATGTAACGGCAAATCTGTTAATCCTCGGCATCTACCCGGATGAAGAAATAACCTTGACGTTTCAGACAAAAAGTCCAGACCCTCGTGTGTCTCTGCGATCGGTGACTATGGATTTCCTCTATAATCAGAACTACACCGGGCCTGTGCTGGATGCCTACGAAAAAGTGCTTTTGGACTGCATGCTGGGGGATCATATGCTGTTCTGGCGAAAGGATGCCGTGGAACTATGTTGGGGTTTCTTGACCCCTATCTTAATGGAGTGCGAGACTTGTGGTAATCGGGAGGATAGGCTTTTGCCATATGAGGCCGGAAGCTGGGGGCCTGAGGCCGCCCAGGCGTTAAGGATGAATCAATAGACAGGTGGAGAAACCACTTAATAATAGGACGCAGATAAACGCAGATTAACAAGATTTAAATATCAGTAAATAAAGTATCATATCTACTGGATTCCCACCTTCTCGGGAATGACAATATAGTGCGAGTACTCGTCATTCCGGCGAAAGCCGGAATCCAGAAATAGACAGCTGGATGACCTGCAATGAGCTGGATCGCCCATATACGTCGCTGTTTTTAGTCAAAAGCCTTATTTATTGAGGGCTTTGATCCTTTTAGGACTGGTTATTAACTGAAAGTAGTCATCTGAGTTTATCTGCGCAATCTGCGTCCAAATAGATTGAGCTTTTGAAAAGGAGGGATTGTTCCAATGGAAACGTACTACAAACCGGAAGACCTGCCAAAGTTTGAAGAAATTGGAAAAGAGGCCCAAGGGTTGGCTGAGAAATTTTTTGACTACTATGGGGCCGTGTTTGCTGAGGGGGATCTGACAGAAAGAGAAAAATCACTTATTGCCCTGGCGGTCGCCCACACCATTCAGTGCCCATACTGTATCGACGCCTTCACCAAGGCATGCCTGGAAAAAGGGTCCAACCTGTCGGAGATGACAGAGGCGGTCCATGTGGTCACGGCCATTAGGGGTGGGGCATCCCTCGTACACGGCATTCAAATGAGGAACATCGCCGAAAAACTATCTATGTAATGAAGACTGATGGGTGATTAGAAATGCATCAAGAGCAATCATTAAGAAAGATTGAAAATGAGTCCATGGGAGGGGCCTTAACCATAGAGCCTTTCAACCAAACCCTTTGCAAACATGGTTTCAAACTGAATCGGGCGCAAACCACCACGCTACAGATTAACGTGGGTCTGCTCTGCGACCAGGTGTGTAGACACTGTCATCTCAGTGCCGGCCCGGGTCGTAAGGAAAACATGGATCGGGAAACGGTCGATGAGGTGGTGGCTTACGCC